>USTX01000092.1 GCA_900557655.1 uncultured Eubacteriales bacterium | reverse complement strand
GGCTTGCGTACGACAAGAGTACGAGTTCGGTCGTTTGCCTTTAATTATCTCGCCACAAGCCGAGGCTTGACCACTATTAGCTTATTGCCTTAGATTACTTATGGCTCTAACTCTAATCGTGCACGCTCGGGTGCCGCAAAAACGCTTCGCGCCCTAAAGGCGAGGATTTTTCGATGATTTTTGACGAGATTGACAAAGAAGTGGCCGAGCAAGACAGCGGCTTTATCCCTAACGATACCGAACCAAAATACATCAATTCACAGCCTGACCCTGCCCAAGAAAACGGCTTTGAAACTGAGGACTCTACTATATTACCATTCGACGAAACCGACCTTTCGGCGTACTGCTCTCACCTTGTTCGTAATGGCGATTTACAGGCAAAAGAAGAAAATAACGCAGCTATAAACGACGAGACAGAAAAGCAAGACGACCTAATTTCTTATGCGAAAGCCGCCACGGCCGATAGCGATGAGGATACAGAATGCGTTGCCAATAATACTAGCGATACAGAAAACATTGAAGATAATTGCAACGATACAGAAAGCACCACAGAGGACAGCGCAACCGAAGACGTTAACACCACTGAAGATGATGACATTATGGCGCTTTTGGGACACACTCCAAGTGCATTCTCAACACGCGCAAACGACGCTCACGATGATGTTTCAGCGGCTGAAAAGGAGGAGGCTGATAACGACGCAGGCGTGACCGATTTGACCGAGAATAACACAAATACTACAACTACTACGGCACAAAATGAGGGTCTTGCCGCTTCCAATGACGCATCTGTGGCACAAGATAATAAGGACAGCGATATTAAAACGCAAGCAAGTGATATGCCAAATGCGGAAGAAGTTTCTACGTCGCAAGAGGGTCAATTTTTGGCAAAGTTCATCACGGGCAAATATAGCGAATATAATCCTGACCGCGAAGAGTTAGCGGCTGAACTTGCGGGGACGCCCGACACAAAGGCGCAAAACCAAGACGCACAAACTGGCGACACAATGGGCGAAGACAATACTTCAACAGGCCAATTTGTTACCAGTGATGTTGCTGAGTTTAACGATGACGACGAGTTTAGTGACTCTGACGAAGAAACAAGTAACGTTGAAAGCTTTTTTGACGCAACAGAGACAAGTGTGCCTCAAACTGATGCAAACAATCTCACCGACCTGCATCTTGATAACGACGTAACAACTAACGCCGCAAGTGGGTATACACTTGACAATGACACTAACAAACCTTACTCTACCCTTAATAGTGGTGAAAATGGTGAAAGGGTCAATAATGAGGATGTGTTGAACGAGTACGCCGCAGATAGCAACACAGATTCTGGTTCGCAGCCGACTTACAACTTTGATCAGTCTGTTTACAGCCCTTTGGGCAACACCTTTGGCGAAAACAAACAGGCAGACGAAAACGATTTCACGCCGCGCGGAGTTATGAATAATTTTGCGGACAAATATGACGCACCAAAGCCAACTGGCGACGATGAGGTGCTTTTAGACTTCTCTACCCCAGAGGCTAACAGCGACGACGAAATTGTTATGGATTTCAGCGCTAACCAAGATGGCGACGCAAACGCAGCATTTGACAAAGCCCGAGACAATCGTGACAACAACGACGCGCTTGAAGATAACGAAAATAATGCAGACGATTATTCAAATACCAACGCCGAGGATAGCGACTATAATTACAACAATGCTGACGATTATGGAGATGGCGAGGATCATGAATATTCGTCATTTATGAACGACCTTAACGATCAAGGCATTGACCCAAAAGACGTTAAGCCGTTTGAAAACAAGGTTGATCTGACCGCGGTTTATGACAAAACGGGGTCAAGCCCAATTAGCCCGCTTTATACTGACAGTGACACCAAACGTAAACTTCAAGAAATCACGGGCAATACCTTTAACACTGACCTATTTGGCGACACAAAAAAGCCAGAAGAAAATAACCTTTCAGTTGACGAAACGCTTGACCCAAGCCCTATTGACGCTAACACAACGCCGAAAGATTTAAGCCTTTTAAAATCTGACCTTAACCAAGAAGGCATTAATGTGCGCCCATACTACCGCGCGGTTAAAGAACCGGTTTCAAGCAAAACATTTATTGAGACCAACAAGATTAAGATGGTTCGAAACTGGATCGTATTCTTTATTCAAGCGCTGCTTTTGGGGTTGACCTACCTAATAACAAGCAAACTTAATTTGCTTGACGGCACCGTTCTTGGCACCTATATTTACTTTATCGTTGGCGCAGGCGTTATGCTATTGATTGCATTTATCTCAACCATCAAGTTTTGGATCAATCCATATAAAAAAGTGACGGCAAAGTACGCGCCGCGCATTTCACATCTATTTGCGCTGCTGTTTACCGTACAGTTTTACGTAATTATTTATTGCATCAACCTTCAATTCGGATTTTACAGTTTTACGCAGACCGATTATAACCACCTTAACTGGATAATTCCTTGCGTAATCTGCCTTAGCCCAATTATCGGCTCTATTGTTTATCAAATTCTTTACAGATCAAAGAACTTCCATATTTAGTGACCATTAATTACAATTTAAAACCACAATTATAACCATTAATATGCACCCCTATCGGGTGCTTTTTTATACCTATTGTCTACATTGTATAAATGATGCGGCTTAACGAAATTAAAATTAGACAAATTTATTAGACAACCAAAACATAATGCTGTATAATATATATATGGGAAGTCAAACTTATTTTAATGAAAGAAATTTAAAAAACGAACAAAAAATCCGTGAGCAACTTACTTTTTTACCTGCGTTTTGTGAGGATTTTTTCATCGGTATTGAAAACAACACGTCGGCCTTGACCCGCCTTAACTATACCTATGACCTACGGCTGTTTTTTGACTATATGTTTAACGAGACCAACGTGTTTGCAGGCAAAAATACCAACACCCTGCAAGTGCGCGATTTAAACAACATCACGTCAAAAACCATTGAGCGCTTTATTTCATACATTGGCAACTATACGGGCTCTGATGGCAAAACGTACACCAACGGCGAAGATGGCAAGGCGCGCAAAATCGCCACCCTACGCAGTTTTTTGAAATATTTTTTTAAGCGCGGACTTATAACAAGTAACGTGGCCGCGAACGTAGATATCCCAAAGCTGCATGACAAAACCATCATTCGCCTTGAAGTTGACGAGGTAGCCAAACTGCTTGACGAGGCCGAATATGGCGACAATCTTTCGGGCAACGCGCGCGAATATCACAAACACACCAAGGTACGCGATGTGGCCATTCTTACTACTCTTTTAGGGACGGGGATGCGTGTTAGCGAATGCGTTGGGCTTGACGTTAACGATGTCGATTTTGAGATTAATGGCCTAAGGATAACGCGAAAAGGCGGCAACCAAGTTGTTATTTATTTCAGCGACGAGATTCGCGAAGCGCTTTTAAAATGGCTAGAACTGAGAAACAACAACCCGTATCTTAAAGAAGAGCCTGCCCTTTTTACAAGCCTTCAAAACCGCCGTA
>USTX01000091.1 GCA_900557655.1 uncultured Eubacteriales bacterium | reverse complement strand
CTTCGCCCGATATTTTCGGCAGCGACGAAGTATCCACGCCGATTATTTCGATTCTTTTCATAAAAAAACCTCCTTGCGATATGTAAGAAGGTTTTGAGGTTTCAGACAAGTTTCCCGATTTCCTTTTTGAGTTTTCCGACGATTTTCTTTTCAAGGCGGGATATGTACGACTGCGATATGCCCATTTCCGCCGCGATTTCTTTCTGCGTTTTTTCTTCTTCCCCGAAAAGTCCGAAGCGCATTTTCAGGATTTTCTTTTCCCGCTCGCCGAGTCGTGCGAAACTTTCCGCAAGGATTTCCCTTTCCGCCCCGCTTTCGACGTCCTTGTAAATCACGTCGCTGTCGGTGCCCAGAACGTCGGACAGCAGCAACACGTTGCCTTCCCAGTCGACGTTGAGCGGCTCATCAAAGGATATTTCGGCTTTTTGCCGCACCGTCTTCCTAAGATGCATCAATATTTCGTTTTCTATGCATCGGCTTGCGTATGTCGCGAGTTTGATTTGTTTCGTGAAGTCGAAACTGTTCACCGCCTTGATAAGCCCGATAGTACCAATGGAGATAAGGTCTTCCATACTTACGCCCGTGTTGTCAAACTTTTGCGCAGTGAAAACAACAAGACGCAGGTTATGCTCAATCAACTCTTGTTTGGCGCTGAGGTTTCCGTCCGCCAACTCTTTGGCAAGTTTTTGCTCCTCAGTTACCGAAAGTTTGTCAGGCAAAATGTTTTGCCCCATCGAAATATAGTGCAGGCAGTTACTCTTCGCGCGCGTTTTTCGTATCTTTTCAAGCATTGCTTTTATCAAATTTAACATGATTCACCTTCCTTTTCACTTTTTTTGGCGGCTTTTTGCCTTAACTAGATGCCTTAGCACTTACAACATCTCAGCCCGCACGTTTATATTAAGTTGGTGCGTTTAACTTAGCATTGACGGGTGTAAAAGCGCGTCATAGTGCGCTGCGTCGCTAAACTGAGAGTGCGTAAGCCCTATCATTACTCTTGACACCGTGTGTTTGCCCGCAAGATTTAATTCAACGCAGTCGGGTTCGAAAACAAGCATCGGTTTGCCATCGCCGCTAAGCGTTGAAAACTGAATAAAGTGCGCGTTTTTAAGGCGGCGGTTTGGGTTGGAGGTCGCAGAATTTATGCTCACCAAGAGTTCGCGCGTTAGGATATTTTTAACGGCGCTCGTGCTGACGATTATAACTGGCAAGCCCGTCACGTGGTCAAACAGGCGGTTGCCCCTGTCAATGAAGCCATCAAATTCAACAGATTTTCCACCAAACGTCACCTTAACTCGGCCGATAAAGTTAAGTGCGTCACGTCGCCGATAGATAAACCGCGCAATCTGGACAGTAAGCGCCACATAAACCGCAACCACGCCGATAATCAGGCCAATGGGTACGCTGGCGTCATATCCGCGCGCGATAAGCGAATTTATATTCTGGCCAAACAGCCCGATAATGCCAATGCACGCGCCGCCCATCAAAAACGTAAAACTTAAAAACGTAATCAGCCCCAAGCAAAACCTCTTAAAGCTTTTAAAATTAAACGCGATTAAAAGCATAAAAATGCCCGTCAAAATCTTGATTAGGTACTGCCACGCTGCCGCGATTTTAATAAGCGGAAGCAGCACCGCCGCGCACGTCCCCACCGCGCTTGACAGCATCAGCACCCACCACTTATGTTTAAGCCGCAAACACTTCGCAACACACAAAAGCAGCAAAAAATTGATGACTAAATTGTCTATTAAAACGTATTCAATATATATTTTCATATGACTATTTTACGACAAAGCGCCCCCTCTCCCTTAAAAGAAAATTGCCCAACGCGCCACTTTTTTGGCGAATTGTTGCGCAATCTGCTGGTTTCGGAGGTTGCCGCATTTAAACTTTAAACTTTAATAAAAAAGCCCTATGCTTAACACATAGGGATAAATTTAATGTTGTTTTGCTTTTGAAACTGGTTAAAGTTTATTGAAACTTGCGGCGCATAAATGGCGGAATGTCATCATCGTCAACCGTAATTCGGTTGGTTGAAACCTCGTCATTTAAATTCGCGTTTGTGGTTTCTGGCTCGGTTTTCGGCTGGGTGCCTTCGCTGTCATCAAACAGCTTTGACACGCTTGACTCATTGTCGCCAAACATTTTTACGTCATCACCATCATCGCCAAACATCTTAACGCCACTGCGGCTTGCGTCTGCCCCGTCAGTTTTGGCGTTTAAAAAGTCTGCAAATTTATCTTTATCGAAAATGCTTTCGGTTATTGGTTTAACAACAGGAGAGACTGGTTTTGACTCTTCGCGGCCTAACATATTGTCAAAATTGCTGTTTTGAAAGCCCGTTGCGATTACAGTAATCTTAATTTTGTCTTTATACTCTTCGTCGATGGTTGCGCCAAAAATGGTGTTGGCTGATGGGTCAACCACTTCTTTAACAAGCCTTACGGCCTCGTTAACCTCGTCAAGCGACATATCAAACCCGCCACACACGTTGATGATAACGGCTTGCGCGCCCTCAATAGTTGTTTCCAAAAGTGGGCTTGCAACGGCCTGTCTAACCGCGTCAACATTTCGTCCCTCGCCCGAACTTTCACCGATACCCATATGTGCAAGGCCGCGGTTTTTCATAACCGTTCTAACGTCGGCGAAATCAAGGTTAATAAGTGATGGAGTTGCGATAAGGTCAGCAATGCCTTGAATACCCTGACGCAAAACGTCGTCTGCATATTTAAACGCGTCAACAAAACTGGTGCCCTTAGGGACAACCTGCAAAAGCCTGTCATTAGGGATAACCACAAGCGTATCAACGCATTTTGAAAGGTTCCTTATGCCCATCTCAGCATTAAGCATACGCGTCCTGCCCTCAAACTCAAACGGCTTTGTTACAACGGCGATGGTTAAAATGCCCATCTCTTTGGCGATGCTTGCAATAACTGGCGCAGCGCCCGTACCCGCTCCGCCACCCATACCAGCCGTTACAAAAACAAGGTCAGTGCCTTTAAGTTTTTCGGCGATTTCGGCACGCGATTCTTCGGCCGCCTTTCTGCCCACCTCGGCATCAGCGCCCGCACCACGCCCGCGCGTAAGTTTCTCACCAATCTGAATCTGGTCTTGCGCGTTTGAAATCATAAGCGCCTGTTTATCGGTGTTTACCGCCAAAAACTTGGCCGACTTAACCCCCGCGCTTATCATACGGTTAATGGCATTGTTTCCGCCGCCACCAACGCCAACAACAAGAATTTGGCAAACTGGTGAAATATTTGAAAAGTCCATAAATTACTCCTTTTATGCAATACCGGCCGCGCACCCGATTTAATGCGCAACCTATTTATACCTCTTTTATGTTAATTTTGATTTTTTAATAGTTAAATTACTCAACGGCGATGATATTAAGAAACCCGTCGTTTATATCAATAGCGATGTCAAGCAAGCCGACCTCAGATGACGAATCTGGCCGCGTGATGTTAGGCAAACTTGGCGCGATAAGTTCAACTTTTCTGCCAAGGCGCTTTGAAAAATAGTCT
>USTX01000090.1 GCA_900557655.1 uncultured Eubacteriales bacterium | reverse complement strand
CTTGTACACACCGCCCGTCACGCCATGGGAGTTGAGAGCACCCAAAACCGCTGACCTAACCCGCAAGGGAAGGAGGCGTCTAAGGTGAGATCGATGACTGGGGTGAAGTCGTAACAAGGTAGCCGTACGAGAACGTGCGGCTGGATCACCTCCTTTAAAGGAGTAGTGAAATCACTACATCTTGTCGACATTGGCTGCTTTAAGCAGTTGATGAAATTTTTTAAATTGCAATCACCGATTGCGACTTTGATAATCAGTAAACATATCAAAGTATAAATAACCGAAAAAGAAATCAGTCCTTCAACTTATCACTATCAAAAAGTCAAAAAACAAAAAGTGAGCTTACGAGCTCATTTTTTTTGTTTTATTTGACAAGTGAAAGTGTTTATTATAAAATTAACTAAGAGGTGTTGTATGGGGAACAGTAACGGTGGCATTAGGGTTTTTAGTGTTGACGCGAATATATTTAATCTGGCCAATGAAAGTGAAAGTATTGAGGGGTTTGAATATTCAACTGATAACGTGGCCGATGATAATGAAATGCTTATGGGCATAAACAATCAAACGGTTATTGAATTTTTGAATTATCCTGAAACAAAGGTATACATTGTTGTTGACAAAAACCAGCCAACCAAGCTGGTGGCGTATAACGTTTTGGCGGGGGAGTCTATTGAAATAGGCAACCTTGGCAACCATCTTTTGGCGCAAAACGAGGTGCTGCTTTGGGCTAGCGATAAAAAGAAAGAGCTTAAAAAGAACCCTAATGCCGAGATTATTAACAACGATATGATAAAAGAAATCAATCGCTTGTTGTTTCACGGGCGCGAGGGCGAGGTTGGCATTGGCGAGTATCGCGACGTTGACTATCTGGGCAACCCCGCCAACGTTATGATTGCGAACCTTGTTGATGGCAAGCGCATAAGAAAAGAAGACTGGACGCCAGAGCGTGCGGGAGACGGCCGCATTGAAAAGTTGATGGACAAACTTGTTGCGTGGACGAATACGGAGGACTTTCATTCGCTTGACCCAGTTGAGCGCGCCGCAATGTTTCACGCGCAGTTTATAAAAATTCATCCGTTTCGCGATGGTAACGGGCGCACGGGACGAATGATACTAAACTATATGCTTGCGGTAAGTGGTCACCCGCTTACCAACATTCGTGGCGATGCTAAGCAAGATTATTATAAGGCTATTGATTCGGCGATTGTTGACAACGATTATGACCCGCTTGTTAGTGTTATTAAAAACAACTCAATAAAGCGTAGCAGCGATTTGTTTAAAGCCGTTATGAATTATTCAAACGAAAAGGGCGCAAACCGCGAAATGCCAATCGTAACAAGGCAGATTAGCTTTAACCCAACAAAAATAAAAGAGTAGATTTTTACTATCCCGTATCAAATTTTGCTAAATAAAAAGAGAGGGCAGAACCTTCTCTTTTTTGTTGTAGATTTGTTATATTTGTAAGCAATTGTACGTAGCGTTTTGCTAAATAAGTAAGTGTGTTTGGCTTTTTGAAAACAGTGTTACTCGCCATATTAGCATTAGCGCGTTGCAACTTTTGGGTTAGTTACCTTGAAAAGCTGGCTTTGATGCCTTCCCAAAAGTTAATGAAGAATTGTTTTACGCCGCCAAAGAAGCCGCCGTTTTCGGTTGACAGAGCACCAAGGTCAGTAGCACCGCCGTTAACTAAAAAGTATAGGCACAAAATGATGGCAACAATCGCAACGATATACCAAATTATCTTAAAGATGGTTTTTAACATTTGTTTTGTCTCCTTTTATTATTATGTTGAAATTTAAATCGCAAATTAGATATCGAGGTTAGAATTTAAAATCAAAGCGGCTTGCCTTTTTAAGGTCTTCGGCGATGACTTTTCGCTTATTGATAAAGTCAAGAGAGAACCGCACTTGGTTAAATAGGTAAGTATTGATAAGTGAGATTTCTTGGCTTGGCGACAAGAAGTGTTTCATCCGTCTGTCCGTGTTTATGCGGCTGTGTTCAAGCATAACGGGGTAGGCGCAGGGCAGCGGCAGCACAGGGAACAAGACGCTTACAACTTTACCGCGCTGTTTTGGCATATCTATCTTGCGTCCAGTTAGCATCGCAGATAACTCTTGGCGCTGTTTGGCCGTTGTGTTTTTAAGGCTTGGCTTTAACGCGTTGTTGTCAATACGTGAAATATTTGGCGCGTTTGGGCTGCTGTCGGCCTCGGCGTCGGGCTCGCTGCCGGCGTCAAACTGGGCATCAGAGGTGTAGGTATTATAAAGATAGTCTTTAAACACATAGCTTATGCTTCTAAGCTCATCACTTTTTTTGTAATGCTTGATAGCCAAGTTAAGCGCGTTGATGCTTTCTTTCAAAAACTTGTCAACATTGTTTGAATAGAGGATAGACGCGGGCATTGGCGACTTGCTCATTTCGATAAAGAACACAAAATTGTCTTCACCCGTTTTAACAGCGTACTGAGGAAACGAGGTTGCAAACATTTGCATCACGACCGACATCTTAGTAGATTTACTTTCAATCTTATTAAAAAAGCGCCTAAGTTTTTCGTCAAACAGGTATTCATATCCGCTTAGTTCATAAAAAAAGAATTTAACGAAGGTGGCGGGTATGCGGTTAGACTTAAACTCTTGCCTATATATATTGATAGCATTATATATACATATATTAGATAAAATAAGAAAGTCGTTGCCCGAAAGCGTAAATTCGCTTGGCTGGCTAGCGTTTTCTTTGGTGGTTTTTTCCCAATTTTCCATCAAGAATGCTCCTTACGTAAGTAATATACACCTTTTATAAAAAAAAATCAAACAATTTTGAAAAAACTGTTGACAAATGTATTGGATAGTGGTATTTTATAGTCACCTGCCACGAATGTGGGTTAACAATTTAAGGGTTTTTAAAAAAAGTTGAAAATTTTTAAAAAACTTTTAAAAAACTGTTGACAAAACATTTTGGGTATGGTATCATAAGTAAGTCTTCAGCACGAAGACCCAACAACCTAACAATTAAATAAACTATGTATTAAATGAAATACCACTAGTAAGTTATCGCAAATCTAAGGCAACAAGGAGGAGAGTGAACTTACTATTTTTATTTAAGTTAGGGTTCGCACATTGACAACTGCATATTGATACATTGTAAAACAAATTTGTTTTAATAAATGTTTAGAGAATCAGAGTTAAATCAAATATTTTTTAGTGTAATACGCAAATTACAATTAGTCAAAAACAATAACCGTTTTTAACTGAATAAATTATAATTACGCTGAGCAAATTTAACAAGAATTTAAAAAAATCTTAAAAAAGCATAAGGCACGTTTACTAATATGTAAACAATTTTAAAGTATACAAACTTTATACGATCAAGCTATAAAGGGCGTACGGCGGATGCCTTGGCACTAGACGCCGATGAAAGACGTGATAAGCTGCGATAAGCTTCGGGGAGTTGCAAATGAACTGTGATCCGAAGATTTCTGAATGAGGAAACTCACCAGCGGTAATGCGCTGGTATCCACACATGAATAAATAGTGTGTGAGAGGGGAACCTGGGG
>USTX01000089.1 GCA_900557655.1 uncultured Eubacteriales bacterium | reverse complement strand
GCGATTGAGGCGGGGTAGAGACTGTCAAACTCGGACTTATAAAACTTAACTTGCTCGGCGATACTTGACTTAATATCAGTGCCCTCAAAATCGTCAAAACTTTCAACGGCGAACTTTTGGAACTCAGCGCGCCTTAATTTAACAAAAACGTCGAACGCGAGGCCAAACTCGCTTTTAAGAAGTTTGGTATAGGCAATTTTAAGGTCTTTTGGGCTGACGTAGCGCGAATATTCAGGCGATATAATCACATGGCCGATACCAGACTTAGTTGTGCCTGTTTCGTCGTCAAAAATAAGGGGATAAAACGAGCCCGTTGTTTCGCCATATTCGGCAACCGATTTAAAAACCTTGCCATTTCCGGCGGCGTTGACCATATCCGCAAAATCCAAAATTTCTTCATTTTTAAGATAGCGGTTAGCAACGCAGATTGCCCAGCGGCCGTCACGCAATTTAGTTATGGCAAAAAGTTTACGCTCACACAAAACTGGCAATTTTTTGACCTTTTCTTGGCTTGTTAAAGCGTCTACCTTGTTTTTTAAATGCTCTAAAAACATAAAATTTTCCTCTTTTAAGTATTGTAACACGCGCGCGCTAATTTTGCAATATAAACCCGATAACTAAGGTAAAAAAGTTGCGTTTGACCGCCCGATTATGTATACTTAGCTTATAAAATTACCAAGCGACGAGGGGTGTGAGGCGAATGAAACTTAACAGATTTTTTTATGACGGGTTGTTGAATTTAGGAAGCGAAATTATTTTAGATGGCGACGAATTTCGTCACGCGTTTTTAGTTTTAAGGACGCGTGAAGCGGAGAAACTTTGCCTGTTTAATGGCGACGGGGTTGACTATGTTGCGTCTGTTTTAAAAATTGGCAAAAAAGACGCCACACTTCGCATTGACAGCGCAACCCAAAACAACACCGAGGCGCACACGTTTTTGCGCGTTTATCAGGCGCTTGCCAAAGGCGACAAACTTGGCCTTGTTGCCCAAAAACTGACCGAAATTGGCGCCAGCGAGATGACGTGTTTTCACAGCGAGTTTTGCGACGTGAAACAAACCACGGCCAAACTTGATCGGCTTGACAGGGTGGTGGTGTCGGCGTGCAAACAGTGTGGACGCGCGCGCACGATGAAAACAAGCGATACGCCGCTTAAATTTAGCGAACTGGCCGCAAGTTTTGGTGACCTTGACGCTGTGTTCTTAGCATACGAAAATGAAACCGAAAATGATTTTGCTGAAAGCCTTTATGCCCTTAAAAATGCTCTTAAAAACGCCAAGAAAACAGGCCTTAAAATTGGTCTTATCATAGGGCCTGAGGGCGGGTTTAGTGATGGGGAGGTAAGTGCATTAAAGAAAGCGGGCGCGCGCGTTGTTACCCTTGGCAAACGCATTTTAAGAACCGAGACCTGCGCCATCGTCGCCGCCGGCCTGATTATCCAAATTTTAGGATAATACTTCTAGGATTAATAAAAAACAGATGGTGTGTTTTTTCTCTAAAATTCAAGTTTGGAAATTTTTGTAAAAATTTTGAAAATTTTAGTGCAAAATAAAAAAGGGTGTGATATAATCATAAAAGATTGTATTGCGCCCTTTTGTTTCGGGTGATGTAAGGAGGAAATATGCCAAAGGTTGCGCTTATAAGTTTGGGGTGCAAGGTTAATCAGTATGAAAGCGAGGCGATTGCGAAAAAACTGGTTGACGCTGGGTTTGACGTTGAGTTTGGCTTTTGCAATGACGCCGACGTTTTTGTTTTGAATACGTGCGCCGTTACCAACGAGGCCGAACGCAAGTCGCGCGGGCTTATCACCAAGGCGCTTAGGCGTAACCCAAACGCGAAACTTTATGTTGCGGGATGTTCATCGCAAAATGACCCTGGGTCGTTTGAAAAAAGGCGTAATGTTAAGGCGGTTTATGGCACAGCGCGCAAAACTGACCTAGCCGATATGATAATTGATAACTATCGCGGGGAGTTGCATCCTTGCAACGCGATCCCGACTGAATATGAAGAAGTTGGACAGATTTTGCCAAGCCACACGCGTGCGTATCTTAAAATTCAAGATGGCTGTAACAACTTTTGTTCGTATTGCCTTATTCCGTTTCTTCGTGGGCGTTCGCGCAGTCGCGAGATAGACAAAATTAAGGCGGAGATTGACGCGCTGTCAACTAATGCTAACGAAATCGTTATAACGGGCATAAATATCTCTGCCTATGGCGAAGATTTGAAAGAAAAACTCTCACTTATTGACGTTGCGGACTTGTTTTTAGGCAAGAGTGTTCGGTTTAGATTTTCAAGTTTTGAGGTCAGCATTATTGATAAAGAGTTTTTAAGGCGGCTGTCAAAAAACCCTAATTTTTGTGACCATTTTCACCTGTCTATGCAAAGCGGGAGCGACGAAACTTTAAAGTCGATGAACAGGCACTATACGTCAAGCATCTTCCTTTCAAAAATAGAGCTTATCCGCAAGTTTTTCCCTAAGGCAGGGATAACAACGGACGTCATCGTTGGCTTTCCTACCGAAACGGAAGAGCAGTTTAAAGAAACGATGGAAACCTGCGAAAAGGCCAAGTTTAGTGATATGCACATCTTTCCATACTCGCCACGTCATGGTACGGCGGCCATGAACCTCAAAAATGTCGCGCGAAACGTGGGGGAAAGGGTAGAAAGGCTTGCCAAGTTAAGGCAGAAAATGAAAGAAAACTTTATATTTTCGTGTTTGTGTGACACGATGGAGGTTTTGGTTGAAGAAAAGCGTACCGAAGAGGGGCTGTACACCGGACACACGCGCAACTTTATTAAGTGTTATATTGAAAGCGCCAAGCCGATTGAGCCGAACACGTTTGTTAAAGTTAAACTTAATTCGATTTTTGAAGATGGCGCATTGTGTGAGATAGTGGACGACTAAGCGGGCGTTACGAGGCTGTAAGCGAATAAGATGGCGGTGTAAGGTTGTAAGCGAATAGCCCGAAAGTGAAAAAAGGGGAAAATATATGTGCGATTGTATTTTTTGTAAGATAATCAAAGGGGAAATCCCAAGTTATAAGATTTTTGAAGACGAGAAAACGCTTGCGTTTCTTGACATTGCGGGCGATTTTTATGGCCATACGCTTGTTATCCCAAAGACGCACGCTAAGAACGTTTTAGACGTCAGCGCAGACGACCTTAGCGCGGTGATGAGCACGGTTAAACGCGTTGCTAATCATTATGTAAGTGGTTGTGGGTTTGACGGCGTTAATATCTTAAACGCGAATGAGAGCGCGGCCGAGCAGTCAGTTATGCACCTGCATTTTCATATCATACCGCGAAAAAACGGTGACGGACTTAAAGTGTTTCCGTCGGGCGATGCGGGCGAACTTGATATGGCAAAGGTGGCCGAAAAGTTAAAACTAAACTAGCCTTAATTGCGCAAAATTAAATTCAGTAGGCCAAGGTATGGGCAGCGAAAAGTTGTTAAATTTAAATCTAATTAACGCGCAAAAACTCTTGACAAGGGCAATTTGGCGTGGTATATTAGTTAGCGATTATTAACCAAAGCGGGGTGAAATTATGTCAACAGTTGTTGTAGGTCAAAACGAAAATCTTGAAAGCGCTATTAAAAGATTTAAACGTAAATGCCAGAAAGACGGCATTATC
>USTX01000088.1 GCA_900557655.1 uncultured Eubacteriales bacterium | reverse complement strand
GGAACGGCTTGGTTGACGGGCTTAGAAGTACCTACAGCTCAAACTGGTAAAGATGGCGACTTTTATATTAACCTGACAACTGGCGAACTATATTTAAAAGAGAGAGGAGAATGGAGCAACATCGGTAATATACGCGGAAGCACAAGCGGTGGAACAACTCAAACAATGCTTGCGGGCGACGTTAACCTTGATGGCAAAGTTAATACAAGCGATGTTGACATTTTAAGGCCAGTTTTGGCGAAAGTGTCGTCAATTACCGTCCCTAATACGTCTACGGAGGCGTTGGCTGTTGCTGCAAATGACGATGCTAGCGGGCTTTCTGATCAGGCAAAAATTAACGCGGATATTAATTGTGATGGAGTGGTTGATATTAACGACTTGTATATCCTTATACATATCGCTAACGGGCACGCGGGCTATAACCGCACTGATTATAGCATTTTAAATGGCATAACTATCGGTGATACAAACAAAGATGGTAAGATTAGCGTTGTTGAACAAACCTTAATTAATAGATATATTAAGGCTAATTATGAGTTGTCTTTCGTTGAAAAGTATGCGCTTGACCTTGACCTTGATGGCAAGGTTGGGGTGCGCGACCTTTTACTTATGAGAAAATATCTTGAAAACAATATCAACTCGCTTCCTTGCGAAGATGATGTTGCGGCTCAAATTCCCGTCGAGTTTATTGGCGATGTTAACCTTGATGGCAATATCGATGAAACGGACTTTAACATTATTCGTGACATCGTGGTTAATAAAACGCAATATTTGCAGGATGCTATCATTTTGAAACTTGCGGATGTTAACAACGATAATGTTGTTGACGAGGCTGACTTAATCGCGTTTAAAAGCGGCGAGTGTTATTTTTATGTTATTGGCGACGTCAACTTTGATGGCCTTATCGATATGAACGATTACAGGCTTATTAAAGCGCACGCGGAAACAGCGGGTGGCACGCTTAACGCAGCCGTTGTTGAAAAGCTTTTGGATATTGCGATGGGTGCGGATGGTGAAACACCTGACTTTGACGAAATTCTTAGTAAGTTGCAACAATACATTAAAGGCGAGATTACTTCACTTGTAGCATAATAAAAGTGGGGCAAAACGCAAATAAAACTTAATTTTAAAAACAACAAAAAGCATATAAGGGAAAACTTATATGCTTTTTATGTTTATTATTATAAAAGGTTAGAAAGACTAATATTTAGATTTTGTAAAGTACAAAAAACCCTTAAAATTTCTAAAAAAGATTGAAAGAGTGAGGTAATTAGACCAGTTGTTTATTGTTTCGACAAAAAGTCTAAAAAAGACTAAAAATCCTTGCCTTTTGCAACGTTTTTTTACTTTTTTGCTATTTGTATTTATGGTAATATGTGGTCAGTGCAGAAAATGCAAATAAAAAAGGAAAGGGTTTTTATGGAACAGATTAAAGTAGTTTACGTTGAGGATAATGATAGCGTAAGACAAAATTTGGCGGAGAGGCTAAAAACGGAGCCAAGTGTTGATTTGATAGGTGTTGCCAAAACTGGCACCGAAGCAATTGAGCTTATTGAAAAAACTGACCCACAGGTCGTTGTAAGCGAAATTGTTTTAAGCGGGTGCGACGGCTTTTCGGTTATTGAAAAGGTGAAAGCCAAAGGGCTTAACCCACGTTTTTTGATTGTTTCATCTCTTTCAAGCGAGGCGTTTATATCTAAGGCATTGGATATGGGCGCGGACTATTTTATGATTAAACCCGTTGACATCGATGGTCTTATCTCGCGTATTGGTGAGGTTGCCAAAATCGGACAACAGCAGGCGGGGGCGGTTATGCAGCGCGCCAACCCAAAACAAAAACAACTTGAAGAAAAAATAAGCAATATTTTTATAACGGTTGGCATCCCAGCGCATATCAAGGGATATCAGTTTTTGAGAGAGGCCATAAAACTTGCGGTTAAACAACCCGAAATAATTAACAGCATAACCAAAGAACTTTATCCGCGTGTTGCTGATCAATTCAGTACCAGCCCAAGTAAGGTAGAGCGTGCAATCAGACACGCCATCGAGGTCGCGTGGAATCGTGGTAAGATTGAAAACATCAACGCAGTTTTTGGCATCAAGGTGTACAGTAATAACGAAAAGCCAACCAACGGTGAGTTCATTGCCCTTGTTGCGGATAAAATGCTGATTGAAGGCTAATGGCATTAAGGTAAGTTAAAGACATAATCAGTCCGCACAATTAAAAAGAAAACACTCTAAGTTAGTCAATATTGATTAACTTAGAGTATTTTTTTAATAATATCAATAATCTCGGCCGCATTTCAACTTTAAACTTTAAATTGCAGGCTTTAAACTTTAATCAAACTATTCGTCATCGTCGTCATCGTCGTCATCATCGTCATCGAGGTCGTCATCATCGTCATCGTCATCGTCATCGTCGTCATCATTGATGTTGTCGTCTGAAAGAGAGATGTCAAAGTCTTTATCAAGGTCATCTTTTTTGCCATTATCAAAGTTTTCAAATGTGTCATCATCATCGTCATCGTCGTCATAATCATCATCGTCTTCAAGGTCAGAGAAGTTGACGATTTCAACGTCGTCGTCAGCGGGCATATCGTCAATAGACTTAGGCTGAGGCTTTGGCTCTTCCTCGCTGTCCCAGTCTTCATCATCGCCATCGCGCTTAGGATCAACCTCGTCAACAACGTCGTCAAGCGTGCGGCGTTTAGCGCAGTCGTCACACATCGCTTGGTCAACCGTCATATAGTTAATTCCGCAGATAGGGCAGATTTCAAGGTCGTCATTAAGCGCCTCGCCAAGTTTAAGTTCGCTTTTACAAACGGGGCAAAGGTCTTCGCCCGCCTTTATATAGTTAAGCTCACATCGTGGGCATTTGATATATTTAGGTTTATCCATTTTTAGTCTCCTGATTAGTTTAATTTATTCACGTGTACGCGCTTGCGTTACAATTAGCAATATATTATATCAATTATATTGATTTGTAAACTATTTTTTACAACTTTTTTTAATTTATCCAATTTTTTGGGGCGGCTTTTATTGTTACGCTTTTGCGTTAGCGTATTTTAGTGGCTTTCATATGTGGCTAATGAAACAAAAAAACCTTTAATGTATATTAATTATCCAATTGGCAAAAATTGAAACAAAGGAGAAGTGAATGCGAAAAGCCACAGTTAGTTTACCCGAGATTTGTGAAAAAATTAAGTCGCTTAAAGGTGAAAGTGTTAAAATGCATATCAATCGCGGCCGCAAGCGTATTGAAAAGTATACGGGCGTTATTGAAAGCGTCTATCCTTCAATCTTTACCGTTAAGCTTGACGACCCCATCGCGCAAGAAAGCCTTAGTTACAGTTATAACGACGTTCTGTGCGGCGACGTTAAGGTGGTTCCTAATAAAAAGGCCTAATTTAAAACCATCAAACGAGCAAACAAATTTAATTAAATAAGTTCTAAACGCTTGCCCCTTGCATAAACTCTACTAAGACACAATGAAAGGGGGTTTTTGTATGGCGTTTGAAATGACTCAAACAAACTTAAACATTGGTAAAAAACTTGGTATAGATGTAATAAAATATGAAATGTTGCCAAAAGATAAGTTTGATAATTTTGAAGAAGTTGCCAAAGATGGAGAGATAACTGCTTTTGTAGGAGACGGCATAAATGATGCTCC
>USTX01000087.1 GCA_900557655.1 uncultured Eubacteriales bacterium | reverse complement strand
GTCGGGCAAGCCGCTTATTGCTGTTAACCACATCGACGGGCACATCGCGGGCAATTATTTGACCTACCCCGACCTTAAACCGCCATTCGTTTGCCTTGTTGTAAGCGGGGGTCACACGGCGCTTTTTGATATGCCAACTTACACAGAAAAACAACTTTTGGGCACCACGCACGATGACGCTATCGGCGAGGCGTTTGACAAGGTTGCGCGCGAGTGCGGGCTGACGTACCCAGGGGGGCCAAACGTCCAAAAGGCGGCCCAAACAGGCGCTCCTAACATAAAATTTATTCACAAGCCAAGTTATAAAACGGACTTTAATTTCAGTTACTCTGGTCTAAAAACGGCGGTAATAAACTATATCCACAACAAAAAACAAAAGGGCGAAGAGGTTAATTACGCCGACGTTTGCGCTTCGTTTCAAGAAGAGGCCACTGACCAAGTTGCCATCAAGGCGATAAACGCGGCGGCCAAGTCAAGCGCCAAAAAACTTGTTATAAGTGGCGGCGTTAGCGCTAACTTGCGGCTGCGCGAAAAACTTGACGCACTTGCGTTGGAGGCGGGCGTTAAGGTCTTTTACCCCGAACTTAAACTTTGCACCGATAACGCCGCGATGATAGCCAGCGCTGGGTATTATAACTTTGTTGCAGGCAAACCAACGGCTGATCCACTTACCCTTGCCCCAACCAGCGTCATCGACCTTTAATATGTGTATGTCATCAACCTTTATACCTTTATATTGATAATTATTTTATTAATACGCTAATAATTGTATATGATAGAAGGCCTACGAGCAATAATGATTAGCACGTTTAGGGTTAGCAAAAGTAAGTTGTTGGGTTTATGAAAAGCACAGCGTTACATTTATCGTTTATTGATGTTTGGCAAAACCGCTAGAAAAACCAACCTGCGGGCGGGTTCAACAAAAAAAGTCAAAAAAGTGCGCAAAAGCCATTGACAACAACCCGTCCGTGTGTTAAAATACCATTGCACCGAAATCGGGTGTTAATTTTTTAGGAGAAAAAGTTATGAGAACTAAGATTACCCTTGAATGCACAGAGTGCAAACAAAGAAACTATGATGATTACAAAAATAAAAAGAATGATCCTGACCGTATTCAACTTAACAAATACTGCCCATTCTGCAAAAAACACACTTTGCATAAAGAAGCAAAATAATTTTTAAGTAGGAGCAAGGTATGGCAAAAAATAAGCAAATTAAGCCTGAAACGCTTAACGCACCAAATGCGCAAGATGAAAGTGTAAATAAAAAGGCAAAGCCCGTAAAAGACAAAAAGGCGAAAAAGGCAAAGGCAAACGCGCAACCAAAAAGAAGCCGAATGAAAGAAACGTTTGGCGAACTTAAAAAGGTAAGCTGGCCAACCTTTGGCAAAACTATGGCACAAACTGGTATGGTTATCGGCGTTGTGGCTATTTTTGCGCTGCTCGTTTTGGGCGTAGACTTGTTTTTGGGCTGGATTTTTGGACTGATTTCAGGTTAAGGAGAAACTTATGAATAATGTTGCCGATATAGAGCCTAAGTGGTATGTAGTTCATACCCTTTCAGGCTATGAGAATATGGTTTATGACAACCTTATCAAAACCATCAACAAAAATGACCTCGCCGAAAGCATCTTAGAGGTCAAAATCCCTATGGAAGACGTTATCGAAGAGAAAAACGGCAAGAAAACGGTTGTGCAACGCAAAATGTTTCCGTGCTACGTCCTTTTAAAGATGAGGTATCAAGACAATTTGTGGCACACGATTGTTAACACGCGCGGCGTAACGGGCTTTGTTGGCCCTCAGGGCAGACCACTGCCTTTAACCGATGATGAAATTCGTAAGATGGGTCTTGAAAAAATCAAGGTTGATATAACGGTTAATGTTAACGATAACATCAAAATCATCAGCGGGCCACTTAGCGGCTTTGTTGGCGAGGTTGTAAGCGTTGACGGCGAAAACCAAAAGTGCAGAGTTAATGTTGAGATGTTTGGAAGACAAACTCCCGTTGATGTTGACTTTGACCAAATCGAAATTGTTGACTAATCTTAGTGCTTTATGTTGATTTAATCTGGGCTAACAGGCCAGTTTAAATAAAGTGGGAGAGGTAAATTTTTTCATGCCTCATTAAAACCACAATTTGAAGAGATTCAAAGGAGAAGATTATGGCACCTGTTAAAAAAATCAAAGCAGTTGTTAAACTTCAATTACCAGCCGGTAAAGCAACAGCTGCACCTCCTGTTGGTTCAATGCTTGGACCATACGGAATTAACTTGCCTTCTTTTGTTAAAGACTTCAATGACAGAACCGCCGCTCAGGCCGGGTTTATTATCCCAGTAGTAATCACTATCTTTGAAGATAGGTCGTTTACTTTTGTATTAAAAACCCCACCAGCAGCAGTTTTAATCAAAAAGGCTTTAAACATTGAAAGCGCAAGCGCAAAACCAAACAAAGAAAAAGTCGGAAAGTTAACCCAAGAACAAGTAAGAAAGATTGCTGAACAGAAAATGACTGACCTTAATGCTGCAAGCGTTGAGGCTGCTATGAGTATGATTAAAGGCACCGCGCGTTCTATGGGCGTAACGGTTGAAGAATAAGGAGAGCAAGATGAAACACGGAAAGAATTATGTTGCTGCTGCGGCTAACGTAGAAAAGCAAAAAACATACGAAGTTCGCGACGCTCTTTCCCTTGTTATAGACAATGCAAAAGCAAAGTTTGATGAAACCGTTGAACTTCACGTAAAATTGGGCGTTGACCCAAAGAACGCTGACCAACAGGTACGTGGCTCAGTTGTTCTTCCTCACGGAACTGGTAAAACGGTTCGCGTGCTTGTTATCGCAAAAGGTGACAAGGCTGACCAAGCAAAGGCTGCTGGCGCAGACATCGTTGGCGCAGAAGAAATTATCGATAAGATTATGCGCGAAAACTGGCTTGACTTTGATGCGTGCATCACAACCCCAGATATGATGGGTCTTGTTGGACGTATCGCAAGAGTACTTGGCCCTCGCGGTTTGATGCCAAACCCAAAGAGCGGCACTGTTACTCCTGACGTTGCAAAAGCCATCCACGATATCAAAGCTGGTAAGGTTGAATACAGACTTGATAAGTTTAACAACGTTCACGTAATCATTGGTAAAGCAAGTTTTGGTGCTGAAAAATTGCTTGAAAACTATCAAACAATTATGCAGGCAATCAACAAAGCTAAGCCAGCTGCTGCAAAAGGACAATATATAAAGAGTGTAGCAATATCTACAACAATGGGTCCAAGTATGTATATTGACCAAAAATAATTTATGAAATATAGCCAAAGACAGTAGGCATAAAGTAAGACCTACCGAGGCATAAGAGCGGAAATAAATCCAATTCTTATAGCCTCGAGATGCTATACGGATTGGATTTTACTTTTAGGAGGTGAATTATAAAATGGCAAATGAGAAAACAATAGCAAAAAAACAAGCACAAGTTGACGAATTAGCAAAAGTATTAAAAGATGCTAAAGTTGTATTATTAACAGATTACAGAGGAATTACAGTTACAGACGTAACAAAATTAAGAGCTGATTTAAGAAATGCAAATGCAGAATATAAAGTTATAAAAAATAACATTATAAAAAGAGCATTAGATGCAAACGGAGAATCAGCATTAGACGAAGCTTTAGAAGGACCAGTAGCATTAGTAATTGGAAACGAAGATTACTTAGAACCATCTCAAGAAATATA
>USTX01000086.1 GCA_900557655.1 uncultured Eubacteriales bacterium | reverse complement strand
GCGGCTACGCGGGATGCTGATAATCTTGCGCGCGAGAACAAAATTGATAATATGATCAACATTAATGGTGACGCGACCAAGACGCTGCCTTCGCTTGTTAAAAAATTAAATAATCAGAAAATAAATATCGTGCTTGACCCGCCGCGAAAGGGGTGTACGAATGAGGTTTTAAAAGCGGTTGCGGATGCCAAACCCGATAAGATTATTTACGTTTCTTGCAATTCGGCAACCTTGTCACGCGATTTGGCGCTTCTTTTGGATATGGAAAGGAAGCTTAAAATCAAGTCGGTTACGCCGTTTGATATGTTCCCTGGGACGCGCCATTGTGAGGTTGTTTGCGTTCTTGAAAAGTTAAAATAAAAGCCGCAAAATTGAGACAAAAATTAAATATTAAAGCAGAATTTTGATAAAAATTAAATATTAAAGCAAAATTGTAATGAGTTGATTTTAAAATGCAAAGTAAAGGAGGAAGTTATGACAAGAAGCACTGACATAGAAAAAATTCAACAGTTGGCTGAAAAACTAAAATTAACTTTTAAAGAACTTGAAAAGTTGAATATAGACAACGAAAATGAGGCAAATTATTTTTATGCGGCACGTGAGTTTCGGGCAATAGGCGATGAGGCAAGTGCGCAAAAGTGTGAGGATTATTATCATATTTGTAAAAGTTTCAACACTCGCATTCATAGTTTGCAACAGCGTATTGATAAGCTTTGTGGGCGGTTCTTGATTGATGTAAGCGGAAAGGCGTTTTTAAATATTGACCAACTTGACTATGACACCTATCTTGATTTTGGTGCGTTTGAAGGGAATGTTGTTGCGTGCGGGATGAATTTTGATGAGATGATGACGGTAAAAAATGTGCTTGACATTAATAATAAAGAGCAGCAGAATTTTGCAAGCGTTGTTTTTGATAAGGCGGATCAGAGGTTTTTGGATAAGCTTTGCAAAGACCAAACTGAAATAACTTGTCAAAGAATAATTAATAAATATGTTGCAACAAAAATTCTTGGCGAAATGATAAAAAAGAACCCGACGCTTGCCAAAGAGCTAAAACTTCAACCTGAGGCGATAAGTAGCGGTGCGCTTGCAATTGAGATGGAGTCGGCAGAGAGGGTAACTCAGAACTTTTCAAAAATGCCCAATATGCAAGAGTTTGAGTATATTCAGGTGCCAAACGTTGAGGTGGCTGTTTTTGCAAACAATATTGACCGCGGCGTTTTAAGGCAGATAAATTCTTTGCTTTTAAGTGATAGTGTTAAGGTAAAGTTGTTTACTAATGAAGAAGTTATGCCTCTGGTTACTGCTGATGGAAAAAAGATCTGTGAAAACTTTAACTTTTTTGACATTTCTATGGTTTTTGATAAGATGGATGAACAGGCAAAGGGAAGGTGATGTAATGAACGAAGCGGATATGTTTAAATTGGCCGAGCAACTTGATGAAGACGTTACGCCTTGTGACTTTGTTCCACTTGACGGTGAAGACGAACCCGAGAACTTTAATAGTGAGTTTTTAGCAAAAATAGCGACCGATAAAGAAAATTGTGGCAAAATTTTAAGTAACGGCGACAAAAATGCAAAAAAAGCAAATAACTTAAATCATAACGATAACAAAGTTGTGCAGAAAACGCAAAATAAAGAAATAAACACGAAAAAAGCGGCTCAAAATGCGCAAAAACGCAATATTGACCGCTTTAAAGATGGGTATTTTTCATATTATGATGATATCAAAATTGACTCTCATAAAGTTATTGATTGGTAGGTTTAGCGTAGGTAGGCTTTGATAATAAGGTCTTCTGCTTGCTTTTGGTTAAGGCCAAGTGTCATAAGTTTGGTAAGCTGCTCGTCAGCGATTTTACCGATTTGCGCCTCGTGAATAAGTTCTGCGTTTGAATTTTTAGCGTCGATTTGAGGAATCGAAACGATGCGCGCGTTGCCAGCAAGAAGTCCGTCACACTCAACGTGGCCAAAACACTTGGCGTTGCCAACCAACTTGCTGTCAAATTGTTGGTATGAATTATCACTTGCAACGCTTCGGCTTACGATATTGCAAGACGACTTATCTCCTTTAAGGTTAACCATAAATTTGGTTTTAGCGGACTGATTATTATCAGTCTTTATTTTTTCTTTGACAACAAGATGCGCGTCATCGTCAAGGGTAGCGCGAGTGGTGCGGACAGAACTTGACACACCGCCAAGTTGAACCGTTTCCATCTCAAAATTGCTTCCGCTTTTCATATATACTTCGGTTACGGGGTTAAGTATCTTCTCGGCGCCTGAACCAAGGCCAAGGTGCTTTTCAACATAGCGCACCTTACAATTTTTTTCAAGATGAAAGGTGTGGATGCCGTTGTGCGTGCTTTTTGAATTTGAATTGTTATGGATGCCACAGCCCGCCACAATTAAAACGTCGCAATTTTCGCCGATGTAAAAATCGTTATAAACAAGGTCATCAACGCCTCCCTCGGTAATGATAACGGGGATGTGAACGCTTTTGTTAACCACGCCCGCGTGCACGATAACGTCTATGCCAGACTTGTCAGTTTTTGGGATGATTTCAATGTCGGCCGTTGTGTTTCTTAAAATGCCTTGGCCGTTTTTTCGTATGTTTATCGCGCCCTGAGGGATAGAGTGAAGGTCTGCCACTTGGGCTAAAAGTTCTTTATCAATGTTGGTTAAATTCATTAATTAGACCTCCTTAATCGGTTGCACGTTTGATGACTTAGCGTTTTAATAATCTTGTGTGGAGAGCCAATCGCCTCAACCTCGCCGTGACTTAAAACGATAATGCTGTCACACGAGGCCATCAGCCTTTCTTGGTGGCTTACAATAATATTAGTGGCGTTGGTTGATTTAAGTTTTTTAAAGATATCAACAAGCGCCTCAAAGCTGAAAATATCGATGCCGGCCTCGGGCTCGTCAAAAATATTGCAGGTGGCCTTTCTTGCAAGGGTGGTGGCGATTTCAATGCGTTTAAGTTCGCCGCCTGAAAGTTTGCCATCAAGTTCGCGGTTGATATAATCGCGCGCACAGAGGCCAACCGTGCTTAGATAGTTGCAACAACTGCTGACGTTTTCTTTCTCGCCACTTGCAACCGCAAGTAAGTCAAGCACTGTTAACCCTTTAAACCGTACAGGTTGTTGAAAGGCAAATGCAAGCCCTAATTGCGCTCGCTCGTTTGACGGAAGATGAGTGATGTCTTGCCCGTTTAAGATAATCTGGCCGCTTGACGGGCTTATTACGCCCATAATAATCTTTGAAAGGGTAGACTTACCACTTCCGTTATGGCCAGTTATGCAATATGTTTTTCCATCTTCAAATTTAAGATTGATGTTGTTTAAAATCTGTTTAGTTTGGCCGTTTTCGGCTACGCTGTAACTAAGATTTTTGATTTCAAGCATAGTTTCCTCCATTGTTCATCATTAATTATACCCACGCGCACCAAAAAAGCAACAATTTATTCGGTGTAAATTATTTTGAAAAAATAAAAATATATGTTATCATTATAAAAAGAGTTAATCGTAGGGATAAACGTATGACAAGGGATAATAAAATTAAAGACTATGTTACGCTTGTACGCCCGTCTTTTTGGCGTTTTATTTTTCAGCTTTTTACGGCCCTGCCAATTCTTTTTACTTATGGAAATTCAAAAACAATAAGCTATCGTTTATAACAAAATCAACAAGCAATTAGCGGTCAACCGGTTGCACACACATGGCACGGATACGGCGGG
>USTX01000085.1 GCA_900557655.1 uncultured Eubacteriales bacterium | reverse complement strand
CACCATAACAATAACCGGCTCTATCACAAGCGTATAAAAGCAAATAAATGCCACACTTGGTTTGTTTAATATTAAGCAATAACCACAATAAAAGCGCTTTTCTAAAATTTGTTTATTATATCAAAATCTATAATTTTTGCGTCATTTTTATAGTTTTTATTGCTTTTTTGCACTAAACTAACAAAATTTCACCAAAATCTTATCATAATTAAATATAATTGCGCAAAATTATACCTTTAATAATATAAAGGTGCTAAAAAGTGCAAAGACTAGCATTAAAATAAAACCCCTAAAGTCAGTAAGGCAATGATTAATCATGGCCGGCTATCTTTAAGGGTTTTTTATTTATATTTATTTTTGTCTTATTTAAGGTTTAATTTTGATAAAGATTTTTGCTTGAAAATTTGGGGTCGCAAGTGATGTAAACTCCAAGTTGTTTAAGGGTTTGGTCGTCCTCACTAGCAAGGATGCACGAACTATGCGCCTCACACCCTTTAAGGTTGTCAAGGCCATTAATCGCGCATTTAGCAAGAGGGTTGACCGAACTTGAAATAGCAAGTGCCAAAAGCGTATCTTTAAGGCTTAATTGGCCATTTCTAACTTTAAGCCTGTCGCGCTTTACCTCACAAACCGGAAGCAAAATATTTTCAGGGATAAGCTCAATCTTGTCGTCAATTTTTGCGATAGTTTTAAGCGCATTAAGCACGCACGCCGACGCAGCGCTTATATGGTCTTTATTTTTACCAAAAACACAAGTGCCGTTTTCAAGTTGAAGTCCAACAACAGGCACACTAAAATCCTTAGCCATACGCGCAGTTTTAGGTACAATCTCTCGGTCGGCTGGCGAAATTTTAAGCTCACTCATAAGCAGCTCAATGCGCTGCGCCGTTTCAAGGCTGCCCTGCCCAAGCTTAAAGTCAACAAGCGCCTTTTGATAGCGCCTTATAACCTCAAACTCAGCTGCCCGTCTAACAATTTTATCATTTTTGATAGCAAAACCAGCCATATTAACGCCCATATCGGTTGGCGACTGATAAAGCTTGCTGTCACCTGTGATTTTAGTGATGATATTTGACACAACCGGAAAACACTCTAAATCGCGATTATAATTAACAGCAACCTCGCCATAGGCTTTAAGGTGAAAGCTGTCAATCATATTAATATCTTTAAGGTCGGCCGTCGCCGCTTCATAGGCGATGTTTACGGGATGTTTAAGGTCAAGGCTCCAAATCGGGAAGGTCTCAAACTTAGCATAGCCCGCCTTTACCCCGCGCTTATACTCGTGATAAAGCTGCGAAAGACAAGTTGCCAGCTTCCCACTTCCGGGGCCGGGCGCCGTTATAACCACAAGCGGCTTGGTCGTTTCAATATACGGGTTCGCGCCATAGCCCTCGTCACTTACGATAGTTTTAACGTCGTTAGGATAACCCTTGGTGTAATGATGAAAATACACCTTTTCACCGCGACGCTCTAATTTCGTTGCAAATTTTTGCGCCGATGGCTGGCCGTTAAACAACGTGATAACTACCGCACTAACAGTAAGTCCCTCAGCACGAAGGTTGTCCATCTGTCTTAAAACCTCAAAGTCATAGGTTATCGAATAGTCTGCCCGCACCTTGTGCTTCTCGATATCGTTTGCGCTTATAACGATTATAATTTCGGCCTTATCTTTAAGTTTTTTCAGTATTTGAATTTTTACGTCTGGCTCAAAACCGGGCAATACTCGCGACGCGTGCAGGTCATCAAAAAGCTTGCCCCCAAACTCCATATACAGTTTACTATCAAATTTTGAAATGCGCTCCATAATTTTTTCAGTTTGAAGCTTTATATACTTTTTATTATCAAAACCTATTTTCATAACAACCCCTCTTTTTTCAGTTTAAAAAATATTGCTACGTTTGTCAAATTAATACCAAAATTTTTATTAAAAAAATTCTCTCGTTCACATATCATTTGTTTGGATAATTTTTAAAAATAGGATAAAATATATTTAGACTAATTGACTAATTTAAACACAAAAACTAATTAAACAATCCATTTATCATAATTAGATTAATTAGACATTGGTACTGCTCAATTATAAAAAGCGCAAAACGCGCGCAAAAATATTAAAAAATCGCGCAAAAATTAAATATTTAAGGAGGTTTTGTAAAAAAATGGACAAAACACCTACCCCTCACATAGGCGCTAAAAACGGCGAATTCGCCCCAACCGTTATAATGCCCGGAGACCCAAACCGCGCCAAATTTATCGCTGAAAAGTTTTTAACTGACGCAAAACTTATTAACTCAGTAAGGGGTGAACTTGCCTACACTGGACTATATAAAGGTAAGCCTGTATCGGTTATGGCATCGGGCATGGGCAACCCATCTATGGGTATTTATAGTTATGAACTTTTTAATTTCTACAATGTTAAAAACATTATTCGCGTTGGCACTTGCGGCGGCAACAACAAGGATATTAAACTTGCAAGCATAGTTTTAGGTGACACATCTGTTACCAAAACCAATTACGCAAATATTTCAAATGGCAAAATTGTGAAGTTGCAAAAAACGCAAAAACTGGCAAAATTATGTGAAAAAGTGGCAAAAAAACTTAATTTTGCCCTAGTTTGCGGAAATTTGTTTTGCACCGACACTTTTTATGGAGACGAGTTGCAGGCTAAAATTATGGCCGATTATAACTGTGTTGCCGTTGAGATGGAGTCCGCCGCGCTTTACTTTAACGCACAAAAATATAAAAAGAATGCGCTTGCACTTTGCTCTGTGAGTGACAATTTGATAACGGGTGAGTGCCTTACCGCGGATGAACGTGAAACAAGTTTTTCGAATATGATAGTATTAGCGTTGGAGGTAGCTGTAAGTGAGTAAACGAGTTTTTTTGGTTGTTTGTGACAGTTTTGGAGTAGGCGAAACGCCCGATGCAAAAAAGTATGGCGACGAAGGGTCAAACACATTAAAGGCGGTTTCGTCAAGCATAAATTTAAAAGTACCAACGCTTACTAAATTAGGGCTGTTTAATATTGACGGAACGGGCTTTTTGCCAAAGGCTGAAAATCCAATCGGCGTTTATGGCAAGCTTAGCGAACTGTCAACGGGCAAAGATAGCACCTCTGGGCACTGGGAAATTTCGGGGCTTATAACAAAAAATATTTTTCCAACTTTCTCTAACGGTTTTCCGCGCGCGCTGATTAAAAAACTTGAAAAGGCGTGGGGTACAAAAATTTTATGCAATAAGCCGTATTCGGGAACGCAGGTTATCATTGATTATGGTGCAGAGCATTTAAAAACGGGCTACCCTATTGTATACACCTCGGCAGACAGCGTGCTTCAAATCGCGTGTCACGAAAGCATTTATCCGCGCGAGAAACTTTATGAGTTATGCAAGATCGCGCGCACCATCTGTAAGGGTAAATACGCCGTTGGGCGCATTATCGCAAGGCCTTTTATTCGCGAGGTTGGCGGGTTTACGCGTACCGATGGCAGGCACGATTTTTCGCTTGTGCCACCCCCATGCAACATGCTTGACACACTTCAAAAAAACGCAAAAGCAACCATCGGGATTGGCAAAATTGGGGACATTTTTGCACATACTTACCTAGATAGTGACACATCAACAACGGGAAATGACGACGGTATTAATAAGCTTTTGAATATGCAAAAACAAGATTTTAACGGCTTATGTTTTGTTAACCTGTGCGATTTTGATATGAAGTTTGGCCACAGAAACGACATTGACGGCTACGCCGCTACACTCTCAACCTTTGACAAGTTGGTTGAAAAATTTATCAAAAAAATGGCAGACGATGACGTTTTAATCATAACGGCCGACCATGGCTGTGACCCCGCAGCCGAGTCA
>USTX01000084.1 GCA_900557655.1 uncultured Eubacteriales bacterium | reverse complement strand
CCGTGCAACTTGATCAAACCAAAACAACGGCCAGTGGCAAAACGTACACCACCCTTAATCCAGACGCTATCTATTTCACCCAAAAAGTTAACGGCGAAACTAAGCGCTTGCCTTCTGACTACATCCGCGTTGCCGAAGACGACACCGCCACCCGCCCCGTTCAAAACGCCGAAGCGGGCATTCCATTCAACCGCCTTATCGTTGTTTTTAACCCAATGCTTAAAGGCAAAAATACTGACCGCACGATAAAAGTTAAAGCCATTGCTAAAACTGAAACCGGCCGTGGTGACAGTGCATATTCATCGGTTACAGGCTTTAAGGCCACTCGCCTTGCCTTCTCGGTTTACAGCCCTAACAGCGCCGACAGCGTATCAAATGTCGGATTTCTTGAATACGACAAAGATATTTACTATTTTGCTAAACAAAAAGTTACCGTTACCACTAACCCAGACGACGCGAAAATAACCTACCTTGAAGGATACTTCCCAGAGGGGCGCATCGTCCGCGTTAATCGAAAGACCTACGAGGGCAGTGACTATGCCTTAGGCTCATGGACAACTAACAGTCAAGCCAAGTTTAACCCAAGCATTAAGGGCACGCTTCCTCTTTCAATCGCGGGACTTAACAATTTTGTTACGAATACTAACACCGCACTTGTTCAAAATGACAACACTAAGGCGTTTATTGCTAATCACTTTTACCTTAACCAAGCGGCGCCAACTTTAAGCGTATTAAGCCAAAGCGTTAACCTTACCACGCTTACCAAAAACAATTTGTTTTATGAAAAACTTGGCATAGCAGACACCGCAGAATATACTGACCCAACCGCCACCCTTATTGACGACGAGGGCAACGAAATCAATCTTTCAACCCTTAACGTTTGCGCTCATCGCGCTTTAAATGGCTATACGTTCTATGCCAATTTTAACAAGGTTAAAAACTTTACCCAATCGGGCAGCGTTTTTGCTGGCGATGAGTTTTTCAGTGGAAACAAAAACCACGACCTAACAGGCTATACCCTGTCTCTTTACATAATCGGTACAAACGAAAGCGGTTACACCAAGTCAAACGACGTTTATACGCTTGACGCCCAAAAGTCTAACTATATATACCGCACGACAAGCAGCAATGTGTTTGTTTTTACCACCGAAAGCGGACGAAATGTTACCATTGGGTTTGTTATAGACGGCTCTTCGTTTAGGGCAACCGGCCTTGAACACAATATGGCCATCGTATTTGAAAAGGCCTCAACCCAAACGGGTGACAACGCAAGCATCAAAACCAACTGGTCATTTCATAATGTAACGATGAGCAACGTGCTTATCGGCGAGGCCGTAACAAAAGCCCTTTTTGTTGCGCAAAGTGATAAAACGCTTGCGGGCATTATCGGCACAGAGTACGCAGATTCGTCCAACATCATCGTTAACATCAAAAAGGTCACCGAAAACGGCACCATCGTTGACGCTAGCAGTCCGCTTGACCCAACTTTTAAATACGAAATCATCAAATCTGTTACAACCAAAGAAGACATTCACGGATACGTTACAACCAACATAATCCTTTCAGTTATTGTGCCTGAAAATCACCTGCTTGTTTCATACAACGTTGAAACCCCATCAATAACTTCGTGTGTTTATTACACAGGTGGCGGGTTTGATATTATCTTTAACTCTAAAACCGGCCAATATTTAAAGGCCGAAAAAACTAACGCCGCGGGCGCTGCGCTTGACGAAACAGGCACCTACGTTACCCTTGGCGATAATATTTACACTTACAGTTATCGTGACAGTAATTTTAAGGCGGGCGTTACCACCTATAACAGCTATTATTATGGCAACTATACTTATAATGCTGACAAATCGGTTAAATCGTTTGACTGTGTTGTTGTTTCAACCGTTTCAAACGCAACCACGTTTACGCTTATCAAAAACACCATTCTTAGTGACTTTAACGCACACACCATCCCAGTTAAAATCGACGATGGCCACGGCGGGACAAAAGACGAAATCTTTACTATTAGAAACATCGAAGACGCACGCAACTTTTTAAATGCTGGCTACGTAAAAGACGATAAGGGCAACCTATGTGAAAGCGGAGTTTTAGAGTGCAACACAAACACTAACAAATATACTGACTTTTCTGATAAACTCTTCTTCTTTACATTAAATGCTGACAACACGTATACCGTTGTTGAGTTCACCGTTTCAAACACAACAAATGGTGACATTTCGTCAAACGTAACGGCATACAAAAGCAACCTGTCGTTCGGCAACGGCACTAATAACCAACAAGTTTATTTCTATTATGACATAATGTCAGTTACCAAAAACGGCACCGACACCTATTATTACACTGCCCCTATCGGCAAATCAACAACGGGCGGAAACGTTTGGTTCTATGACTTTAACTACACAAACAACCCTGAAATCGTTTTGGGAAAAACCATATTAAACAGCCCAACCGCATATCAAGAGTTTTATAACCTGCTTGGCGAAAAGATTGTTTCAAACTATTTCTATTACGTTCGCCCAGTAACACAAACGAGCGTTCAAATTCGTCAATACTCAACGCGCGGCGAGGCAGAGGGCACCCTTACCTTCTATTACACTGAAGACTTTAATGGCCACCGCGAGGGCGACGAGTATGCTGACGACTTTGAGGTTCAAGTTGAATACACGGCTGACAGTATCTATAACTCTATCGAAATTGCGGGCACTATTTATAAGGTATATTTTGACCCAACAACATTTACATTTAAAATCACAGACTCTAATGGAACTGATCTTTCTTCCCTGTTTAACCTTTCATTTAATCTTGGCACGGGCGGCGAGCTATATTTTGCTAACGGCACAAAATTTGTTAGAAGCAACTCGCTTATTTCACATCTTGCAACCGGCGACTTTAAATTTGAAGACGAAGACAGTGCTGCCCTAAACTTCTTTAAAACAGGCACTTATAAAACCATCAATAACGATAGTGGTTATGGCCTTACTCTTAAAATCGGCTACGTTGCGATTTCGCGCCAAAGCCGCATCTTTGGTTACCTATAACGGCAACTGGATTATTGACGGAACCACGGTTACTGATGTTAATGATAAATATTTCATCTTCCCTACGTTTACGGTTAACGAAGGCGCAGGCGAAACAAGCATCTTTTTAAGGATTGCGCTTTTAAAAGACGGCGTCCCTGATGAAGCCAACGCAAAAGTTGTTACAACTAATAACCTTGAAAAGGTGGCGCACTATTACTTTTTAGACTCACTCAACACGCGCCACAACCTAAGATGTGAAACCACGTCAACGGCCTATATAACCAAACGCGAGGCCTTTATTCTTGACAAAAACACCAACCAAAAAACGCAGGTAATGGTTTGGGGCAAGTTTGTTCCAACAAGCAATCCTGATGAAACGATAATCTATCCAAGTTTTTCAAGCCTGGCATTAAGTCTGTCTATATGTTGATACACAAAATCAAGCAGTTCTTCTGTCTCGAGAACAAAATTAGTTGAAACATTGTTACCTCCAGACAGATTAACATATATATCCATTGATTTAAGATTATCCATATCCAGATGAAGCATTGCACTTATATTATCTGTTTTTCCGGCAAGATTCTTTTTATTAGTGAATACATACAGTTCCCCATTACCTTCACTTTTCGAAAATTTAACCGGCATCTGAAAATATGTCATATTCTTATTAAGATCATTCATGAAATCAATATTACTTTTTATATCAGAAAGACTCTTCGAAAGTTCAGGAGCTGAATTGCCTGCTGATTTCAGTGAATTTTCAATATTCTCTACATTTTTTCTTATGCGCTTATAATATGAGCTTACAGCTTCCTCCCCTTCCTGTATATCC
>USTX01000083.1 GCA_900557655.1 uncultured Eubacteriales bacterium | reverse complement strand
ACACGTCTAACTGCCAAATGTTTATTTTGATAAGTCATTTTCGTTTTCTGTTTTTGATTGATTAATTAATGATTGAACATATTGTGTGCTATGTTTTGCTTTTTTGCCTGTTAAATACTTGACTGCTTTATTTGCCCATTCATCACCAAATTTATCATACATAAATGAGAATAAGGTTTTTAATCGTTCTTGTCTATTATAATAACATTTCACATCATAATCACTAATACACAAATAAGTATCATCATAATCCTTTGAGCTACTATGGTCATGATTCCATGAATGATATATTTTATATCCTTCAGAGTGATAAATCTCTTCCCCTCTTCTAAATCCATCACCATAAGTATAATATCCAAGCATTCTTGTTAATTTTTGTTCATCTAATTCTGATAATAAATCAATAAATTGTGTCATATTATATTCCTCCTCTTTTGCAACTAGTATATATCATAATAAAAAAATGTCAATTCCCTAAATATATAATGGTAAATTTACTACATAGCATTGTATAATCACATTCTATATCAAAAAAGGTATATCTTACTCAACATGTCTTTTTCACTAGTTTCAAAATGCTTAACTCTTAAGCAAATTTTTAATATTTCTACTAATTTTTGCAATTTTTCACACTTTTTCTTACATTTTACTGGCCCCCTTATCAACTTTCTGCATTTGACCCATAAAAACCATTGTTTAGCCAATTTTTATTAAATAATCTTTGCTTTTGCGGCTTACAACTTCTCAGCCAGATACTTGCCAGTTATGCTCTTTTTATTTTTAGCAATTTCTTCGGGCGTACCCGTTGCAACAATTTTGCCACCTCGGTCGCCACCTTCAGGGCCAAGGTCAATGATATAGTCGGCCACTTTTATCATATCAAGGTTATGTTCAATAACCAAAACGCTGTTGCCTGCGCTAACAAGCCTTTGCAAAATTGAAATAAGCTTGTCAACGTCATAAGTATGCAGCCCTGTTGTTGGCTCGTCAAGAATATACATAGTTTTGCCCGTTGCACGCTTTGATAATTCCGTCGCAAGTTTAACACGTTGCGCCTCGCCGCCTGACAATGTCGTTGCGGGCTGCCCCAGTTTAATGTAGCCCAACCCCACGTCATAAAGCGTTTGAATTTTGTTTAAGATTGACGGAATATTTTCAAAATAACTAAGTGCGTCCTCAACCGTCATCTCCAAAACGTCGTTAATATTTTTGCCCTTGTATGTTACTTGAAGCGTATCATAGTTATACCTCTTTCCATGGCACTCATCACACGTTACATAAACGTCAGGCAAAAAGTGCATCTCAACCTTTATCAGCCCATCGCCGCCGCACGCCTCACATCGCCCGCCTTTAACGTTAAAACTAAACCTTCCGGGGCCATACCCCTTTGCTTTCGCGTCAGGCGTTTTAGCAAAAAGCTCACGAATTTGCGTAAACACACCAGTATACGTCGCAGGGTTAGAGCGCGGTGTGCGCCCGATAGGGCTTTGGTCAATAACAACAACCTTGTCAAGATTCTCAGCGCCACGAAGTTCTTTAAACTCACCTTTTGGCAAGTTCGCGCGGTTAAGTTGGTTAGCAAGCGCCGGATACAAAATGTCGTTAACCAAACTACTTTTTCCCGAGCCCGACACACCCGTTACCGCAACAAACAATCCAAGCGGGATTTTAACGTCAATATTTTTAAGATTATGCTGTTTTGCCCCGATAATTTCAAGTGCTCTGTCAGACATAGGTCTACGTTTTTTCGGCACTGCAATCTCTTTTTTGCCCGATAGGAACTGGCCCGTTATTGACTTTTCGCATTCGGCTATCTCTTTCGGCGTGCCCGTTGCAACAATAGTGCCGCCATGCACACCCGCCTTTGGCCCAACGTCAACAATAAAATCGGCCGCACGGATAGTGTCTTCATCATGTTCAACAACAATCACTGTGTTGCCCATATCCCTTAAATCGGTAAGCGTTTTTATAAGCCTTTCGGTATCGCGCGAATGTAGCCCAATGCTAGGCTCGTCAAGAATGTAGGCCACACCAACAAGCCCGCTGCCAATCTGCGTTGCAAGCCTAATTCGCTGCGCCTCACCGCCCGAAAGCGTCCCCGAAGAGCGCGACAAGGTTAGATAGTCAAGCCCAACCTCAATCAAAAACGAACAGCGCGCGCGTATCTCTTTTAAAATATCGGCGCTGATTTTTTCTTGCTTTTTAGTCAGCTTTAACGTGTTTAACCACTCAACAATCTGCGCAACGCTAAGGTCACAAACCTCAGCAATATTTTTACCCGCAATTTTAACAGACAACGCTTCTTTGTTAAGCCTCTTCCCGCGACACGTTGGGCAAGGACGCGCCACCATAAACCGCTCTATCTCCGCTTTGATAAAATCGCTGGTCGTCTCGCGATAGCGCCTGTAAAGATTGTTAATTATCCCCTCAAACGTGCCCTTAAACTCACCCGAAAAATTGTTGGTTGCATACTGAACTTTAAGTTCTTCGCCGTTATTGCCATACAGAATCATATCATAAATGTCTTTTGGAAGCTCGCCAATCGGCGTATCAAGGCTAAACTTATATTTTTTTGACAGCGCGGTCAGATATTTATAGAAATAATCGCCCGTAAACCAGTTAACGCTCATAAAGCCGCCCTCTTTTAAAGACTTGGTTTTGTCTTTAAATAAAAGGTTTTCGTCAATCTCCATCTTAAACCCAATGCCCGAGCACGTTGGACACGCCCCAAGCGGCGTATTAAACGAAAACAACCTTGGACTTATCTCGCTAAAACTGTACCCACACTCGCTGCACGCATGCTTTGTTGAAAACATCGTGTCAAGGCCATCGGTGTTGATAATAACCAACCCGTCGGCCAGTTTAAGCGCCGTTTCAATAGACTCACTAAGGCGCGACCTGATCCCCTCTTTGTTTATTAGCCTGTCAACAACAACTGACACGTTATGATTTTTGTTTTTGTCAAGCTTAATCTCTTGGTCAAGCGTAAAAATCTCGCCATCTACCATAGCGCGAACAAATCCAGACTTAGCAAAGCCCTCAAACATCTTTGAAAACTCGCCCTTTCGCCCTCTTACAACCGGCGCAATTACCATAAGCCTTGCGCCTTCTTTCGCGCTTAGTGCCTTTTCAACAATAGCATCTATTGACGACGGCGAAATCTCGTGCCCACAATTAACGCAATACGGCGTCCCGATATGCGCAAACAAAAGTCGCATATAGTCATATATTTCAGTAACCGTCCCTACCGTTGACCTTGGGTTAGCCGACGTCGTTTTCTGGTCAATTGCAATCGCCGGGCTAAGCCCCGTAATCTTCTCTACGTTTGGCTTTTGCATCTGCCCCAAAAACTGACGCGCATAGCTTGACAAACTTTCCATATATCTGCGCTGGCCTTCCGCAAAAATTGTATCAAAAGCAAGACTACTTTTGCCCGAGCCCGAAAGCCCCGTAAACAAAACCAGCTTATTTCGCGGAATAGTTACATTAACATTTTTGAGGTTGTTTTCATTCGCCCCAATTATTTCAATACAATCTTTCATCTTTATCCTTCTTAAATCATCTTTATTTTTCAAGTTTCTTTTTAAGCTTCATCATCTCATCGCGAAGTTCAATAGCTTTTTCAAAGTCAAGGTTTGCTGACGCCACCTTCATCATCGCTTTAAGGTCTTCAATCATTTTAGGGATATTTTCTTTCTTAACCGCCTTGGCTTTCTCTTCAACCTTGGTTGAAATCTGCAAGGTGTTTTTAATATCTTTGATAATAGTTTTTGGCGTTATACCATGCTTTTTGTTGTATGCCATCTGGATTTCGCGCCTACGGTTAGTCTCGGTTATCGCGCGATTCATACTGTCCGTTATCACATCCGCAAA
>USTX01000082.1 GCA_900557655.1 uncultured Eubacteriales bacterium | reverse complement strand
GATTACATATGTGGCGGCCTTGGTGTTGTTGTTACCCTCAATCGCCTCGATAGGGATAAATGTTTCGTCGCTTAACCCCTTTTTTGAAACCTCTTTGATAATAAAGCCGTCATCAGGAGTAATTGTATATGAAACAGGGAAGCCAACAAGTGCGTAATAGTAAGCGCGGCCATCGTAATAACCAAACACTTGGCTTAGGTGCTCAGTAGTGTCTTGGATTTTAGCTTCATTTGCGATTTCAATATTTTTCATATTGATAACTTGGGTGCCGTCTTCGTTAATGAAGTCTATCCTTGCGGTTTTAACAAAACGCGCTTGATAAGTGCCAATTTCGGTTACCTCTATGCTTAGGGCGGTTGAAATGATGTTGCCCTCAGCATTTGCCCAACCAACGAACGCGTAAACGTCGCCGGCGGTAACAAGGTTTTTGCCTCCAACCGTAATCGTTTGATTGATAACAACAAAACGATTTTCAATGCTTAAAACAAAGTGGGTGGCGGTGTCGTAACGGCCTTCGTGGTGTTTGGTTGTAAGGCTGCCATTAACGTTGGTGTTAGTTGGGTCTTCGCTGGTCTCGATATTTTTGTCAGACGAAAGCGCTTCGTATTTAACGCCGCTGTATGTAATCTTGATAAGATTTTCAAACGTCCTGTCTTGCCCGCTTATTAGGTAAGACTCCATCTTTGCATAAATTTCTGTTTGGGTTGCGCCCTCGCCAAGTTCACTTTCAGCCCTTTTATAAAGCATTTCAAGTAGGGTCATAAACGTGCTGTCGTCAATATTATCCCTGTCAAGCGACCTAGCAAACGCGAAGCCAACACTAAACCTCTCTTGCTGTTTGATAATCGCGCGAAGGTGATAGGTTAAGTTTTCTTTGCTTAAAACGAACTTGCCATTAAGTTCGGCTTTTGGATCAGTCTCGGCGTACTCAAATTTAATCTCTTGCTCGGTTGGGAATTCGGCGTCTTCGTTTAGGCCTTTGCCTTCTTTGTAACTAATCGTGCTTGGAGTTTGGGCGTTGATATACCAATGGTCAATGGCTTTTTCTTCGCTGCCTTCGTGAAGGCTGGTTTGAAGGTAAAGCGCTTGGTCGTCCGTTTTGGTGTTATCAAAATAGCCATAGAACGCAAGGGTGATGCCGCTAATTTCGACGAAATAATACATCTGCGCGTCGGTTTTGGTTAGCCCAGTTACGGCGCGAGGACGAATAACTTCGTCAGTGTTAGGGTCTTTTTCTTCTTCAACCACATAGCCAAGTTCGGCTAGGGCGTTTGCAAACTCGCTGCTTGCGCGAATTTCAGTTTCGATGTCTTTGACCGTTTTGTATTGTTCTTGAAGTTGTTTTAAAACGGCGTTTTTAATCTGCGCGTTTTCGGCCTCGGTGAACGTATAGTCCGCCCCCGCATTATTCTTTTCAAGGATTTTAGCAATCGTATCGTCAATCATCTTTTGAATTTTGTTTTTCATCAACGCGCTTACAAGCCATTCGTCTATAAAGCCCGTGCTGCGGCCATAAAAGTCATTAGCAAAACACAAAACAATGTCAGTCGTGTTAGCGATGTTATTAAGGCCAAGCGTTAGGGCTGGCTGTTTGCCAAGTTTTAAAACGTTGACGGTTTCAAAGAAGAGCTTAGAGTTAAAGTAAACGCGGTCATTCTCGCCAAAAGTGTAAGCGCCTTTAAGGCTGGTTACGTTTGAAAGCAAGAAGTGGTATGGCGAAAGTTCACGCTCTTTGGTGTCTTCATTTTCAACGACATACCCCTCAACCTTGGTGTAAAGCAAGGTCACGCGCTGCGCCTTAGCAATAAGTGTTGTTGAAAGCGTGCTTGCGTCTTTGGTGGCAGTGCCATCTGGGATATAAGGCAAGTTAGCAAACAAGTTGTTGATTGAAACAGTTGCATAAATTATGCCAACAAGATTAAGTTCGTCATAGATTGAAACTGGTTTTAAAATTGGGTTTTCTTCCGTCCCAACGTTTATAAGCGTGGTTGACATATCCGTTACGCCAAGTGAGTTAACAGGACTATATTTAATAATAGTATTATTATTATCATCAAATTCAACAACGTTTTCGCGGACAAAGTCAGCAGGTAATGTTGTTACTGCGTTAAACACGCCATCTAACCTGTAACCGCCAACTGGGGTAAGGGTGTAGGTTGGGGTGGCGTCTATATAGAATGCCCCCGAAATAGAAATTACATAGCTATAATCGTCTTTATGCAAATTGTATTGCTCGTAGAACGTTTCATAGATTTCTTGTTTGGTTTTGTTTTCGTCTACTGGCGTGCGCGCGCCGTCAGCCTTTGAAATCGCGATAAGAGAGTATTTAAGCGGCTGAGACAGACTGTCAATGCTTGCGCTTGAATTAACGGTGAACTCAGTTGGGTCAAACTGGAAGTTAAGTTTTGCGTAACGCTTAAACATCGCCGTTATAATCGTGTCTGCATTAGCAAGGGCAACGAATGGGTGCCTGTAAGACGTGCTTACAAGTTCAAGGCTTGTCCACTCGCGATAGTCATAAACTTGCTCGCTTGCATCTTTCCCTTCAATTTTAACTGGCGTGCCATCAGCATAGAAAAGTTCAAGCGTTTGCTCGTTTATAAAGAAGATGCGCTGAGTAAGTGGCGTGTTTTTGTCTTCTTTAACTGGGGTTGACGCTTTCCCATCTTTGCCTTTTTTATAAATAGCAAAAGTTCCGTTTTCGCGCTTAACTAATTCATAATCGCTGTTTTCATTAAAGTTGATTACGTTAAGGCGAACGCCGTTTTTATCAAAATACCTGTCATAAATATCGTGGATACGCTTTTGTTGATACCAGCCCATAAAGTCATAGCCTTCGTTAGGGCTTTGGCTAGCTAAACCTTCAAACAACAATAAGGTGTTTTCAGCAAGCAAGAAATCTCGGTAAGCGTATTTAGGAAGCCCAGCCACGTTAGTTTGATAGTCAGGGTCGCGGTCAATGTATTTGCGCGTAAACTGAATGCCACCAACGTTTGTGGTAATTGACCCGTTGTAATAAAGCCCGCCAAAGCCGTCAACGTAATTCACGCCGCCCATATATGTGCGGTCATTAGTGCCAACCGATGTGTAGAAGACAAAGCTGTTATCGTCTGCGCTGGTGCCAAGAGGGTGCGCGTTTTCGTTGCTGTAAACGATGTTGCCATCTTTGTCATACCCGTCGATGGTAATAGAGCTGATAGAGAAGTTAAACATCTCAATCGCGGTAAGGTTAATTATATTTACCGAACCGTCACCAACTGGCGCGTTAACAAACTTGGTAATGTATGGGTGCGTGCCTTGACTGTAATCGTTGCGGTTGTTAAAGGCTGGGTCATATTTAAAGTTTTTAAACTTTTCATCTCTTGACCCGTCATTTGGGATAACAAGACTTGAAAGCGTGTCATAAATTTCGCTGATATTATCAAGCCCCGCCGTTATCCATTCGTTTTTGGTTGAGTCAAAGAAGATAGAGGCCTTTAAGTCGTCAAGATGTTCGTCAGGAAGACTGTTAAGATAGCCTTGGTTTAAGCGCACGCCCGCAAAACTAAAGTCGCCGCCGCCCGCCTTTAAAATGTCTTCAATTTCAATAAACAAATCAACAAGGCGCGAGTATTCTTTTTGCGAGTTAATAAGGTTAGCAACAAGTCCAAAGTCGCCACCTAAATCGTGGTCAACCATCTCGTCAGTAAGTTGCCTTAATATGTTTGTAAAGTCAGCCGCTTTGCCATCCTTTAACCTAATCGTGAATTTGTTTTCAGCGTTGTTAAAGTCAAAATAATTGTTAAGGTTGATTGAAAGGGTGTTGGTTTTTGTAACCCCGTCTGCTAGGCGTCTGCCCGTGTAACTTATCTCGGTGTCAAAGAACTGGCCATAGGTTGCGCTGTAATTGCCCATCAAGATGTCCCACACGACGC
>USTX01000081.1 GCA_900557655.1 uncultured Eubacteriales bacterium | reverse complement strand
GGGGGTTGGGCTTCCGGCCGTGCTTTCAAGCATCTTAAAAATACGAAAAGGTAACGGATAAATATATTTTAACGTAAAGCAAAACCGCCAAAACAAAAGGCAAAATAGGGACTTATAGCAATGCTTAGAAACAAGATTATAACAATTGATAACAACAGTGAAAACGCGCGCATCCGCGCAAGCATCAAGCACAGACTTTTACCGCTTGTGTTCTTTTTGTCGTGCGTGTGGGTAAGCCTTTTTGACACGGTAACGCTTACTAACGCTGATTTTCTTTTGGGCGCAAAGGGCGATTATTTTACATCGCTTTTGATGGAGGTTATCATTGCGGGCGCCTTTATCTGGCTTGTTTTTGAACTTTTGTTGTTTATATATCGGTTTAGTTTGGGTTTTTCGATTTATACGTTTATCGTTCCAAGTTTTGCGATTAAAGACAACATTAAATGGTGTATCATTTTAAGAAACTTGATAAGCGGCTGCCTTTATTTCTTGTGTTTCTTTTCGCCAGAGATTTACCCGCTTATAAGCATTATTGACGTGGTTGTTTTGTTTTTAGCTTTTGTTGTTTTCGCTTTCTTTAATATGAAAAGGTATGTTGACCCCGTTGTTGCGCCGTTTGCGTTTAAGGGGCTGGTTTTGCCATTTATTATCTATGAATTTATTGACGTTGGGCTTAGCGCCTTGGGGTGGCTTTAATGAAAAAATTAAGAAAAATATTTATGGTTGGCTTTTGCATTGCGGTGTTTGTAATTTTGAGCATTTTTGGTGGCGCGCCCACATCACAGGCGCACGCCCTTGTTGAAAAGTCAACATTTTTAAAAACTGAAATTAAGCAAGAACTTGACTTGTTTTTAGAGCGTACGCGAACCGCCAAGTCACGTATTGACAGGTCGGCGGGGTCGACGGGAGAAAAGAATGCTGCCGAATATATTTTAAATAACCTAACTCACGCTGGGCTAACGGCGCGCGAAGACGGGTATTTTAATGTGGGACTGCAAGAGTTTGACTTTGTTAGCGCTGCGGGAGAGTTTTTAAAAAGCCAAAACGTAAGCGTTAAACTTAACTCTGCGCAAGATAACGCAAAAACGCTTGTTTTAGCAGCGCGCTATGACAATGAACTTATTTCAACAACGGGCAAGGCAGCAAATGGCGAAGAAATAGAGGTTAAGGTGGCTGCTGAGGGCGTGAACGCAAGCGCGGGCGCGGTTGCAATGCTTATGACGCTGGCTAAATATTTGGTTTCGGCGGGTATTGACCTTGGGTTTAATGTTGAATTTGTGTTTTTTGGCGCGGGGTACGAAGGCTGTGTGGGCGCGCAAAACTATCTAAGAAGCATTGTGGCAAACAAGGCTGATTATGCAGCGATTATTAATTTTAATAATATCGCAGTTGGCCAGTTTAACTATGTTTACACAACTGAATTTAAAACCGCGTATGGCGAGTTTGTTGAAACCGCACTTTTAGGCGACTATAATTTTGTTAGGTTTGACAAGGCAAGCACTATTGTGTCAACCGAAAACGGCTTTTATCACGCGGGCAACAATAAAGACAGTGGTGTGTTTTTAACAAGCGGTATAAACACGGTTAGCATTTTCAGTGGCTGCAACAGTGGCATCCAAGACGGTTGGCGCGAACTTAGTGGCACAGAGCGCATAACGGGAACGATGGCAGACACCGTTTCGGGCATTGAAATCGCAACCAAAAAAGACATAACCGCAAACCTTTGCCTTATTGCTGAAAGCGTAACCAATCTTATAACTGCGGACGGGTTCTTAAATAAAATCAGCATCAAGCAAGACGTCAATAAGACGTACGCGTTTTGGCGAAATGCCAAGATGTGGGCTTTTGTTGAGTGCGTAACGGTTGTTGTTTTGTTTGTTATCTATTACGCGATTTACAGTTCGCTTTACAAAAAAAGCAAAAAGTGTATGAGCAACGAAGAACTTTCGGCCGTTGTTATGAAAATTCAAAGCGAGATGGACGATTTGCCACCAGAACTTAAAAATCGTATAAAAGACAAGATTGACGAAGATGCGAATGGTGGCGACGATAAATTTGGTAAAAAGTAACTTTTTAACTTTAAAAAGGCTCTTGCAAAAAACAAAAAAATGTGTTAAAATAATTCAAATTAAAGGGGGAATTTATGGCAACGAAAACTAATATCAAGGCCGAAGAGGGCAGTGTTTCTTATAAAAAGAACGTGGTTTTGTCTATCGTTAACCTTGCAACCCAAGAAATTAACGGGATTGCGGGGCTAAGCAACGATGGCGTTGGGGCGGTAACTAAGCTTTTTGACAAAAACTATCACAAGGGCGTAAGCATTGAGTTTGTTGAAAACAGCGTTTATGTTGACGTTTTTGTTAATGTTTTGTTTGCAGGAAAAGATTCTCCGTAAGTAAAAGAACTAGCTTCTAGGGAAACATAACTTTCTATTGATTTTGTTAATTGTTTTAGAAACATTTCTTCACTTTTTAATTTACTTTGTCTATAGGTATCTATTAGATTTGGTACCGCTATTACGAGAATAAGTGATAATAATATTATTACCGCTATTAATTCTATTAAGGTAAAACCCTTTTTATTCATTTTAAACATAGTCTTTCCTCCACTACCTATATATTATCATAAATGATTATTTTTATCAAGATTACTTGATATTTTTTCTATTTATATATATAATTGGTATAGGTGATAAAATGCAGCTTATATATAATGCTAAGAGTATTGATTTATATGTGTGTAAAAGTTTTTTTTCTAGATTAAAAGGATTTATGTTTACAAGAAATATTAATAGAGCTCTTTTATTTGATAAATGTAATAGCATTCATACTTTTTTTATGAAAGAGAATATTGATGTTATTATGTGTGATAATGATAATAAGGTTTTATATTTTTATAGTAATTTATCTAAAAATAAAGTAATACTTCCTAAAAAGGGAGTTAGAAAGGTATTTGAAACTCCTAGTGGGTATTTTGATATTAAGATTAATGAAAGGATGATTATTAAATGAATGTTGCTATAATTGGTACTGGTGCTTATGGTATGGCACTTGCTAGTGTTTTTTATAATAATAAATGTAAAATTAAAATGTGGACTAATAGTGAAGAGGAAAAAAATATATTACTTAAAAATGGGAAGAGTGATAAAGTAGATTTTATGATTCCTAAGGATATTGTTATTAGTACTGATATGAAAGATGTTGTAGATGGTGCTGAACTTATTATAATTGTTATTCCGGCTAAGTTTTTGGATAGTACTAGTAAAGAGTTAAAAAAATATTATAATAATAAACAGGTTATTTGTATTGCCTCTAAGGGGATTGAACAAAATACTTGTAGATTTTTATATGATGTAGTTAGAGAGAATATTAATACTAATAATATTGCTATTATTTCTGGTGGTACTTTTGCAGTTGATATTGTATATAAGGTTCCTATTGGTCTTACTCTTGCTACTAGAAGTAATACTGCTAGAGATGTTTTATTAAAATATATGCAAAATGATTATGTTAAGTTAAGACATACTAGAGATATTGTTGGTACAGAGATTTGCGGAGCTATTAAGAATGTTATTGCTATTGCTTCAGGGATGTTAGATGGTATGGGATATCCTATATCTACTAGTAGTATGTTTATTACTGAATCACTACATGATATTAAGGCACTTATTAAGGCTCTTGGTGGAAATAAAAAAACTATTCTCTCTTTTGCAGGTTTTGGAGATCTTTTACTTACTTGTACTTCTGTTAAAAGTAGAAATTATACTTTAGGAAAAATTATTGGTGAAGGTAAAAGTAAGGAAGAAATTAATAAATATATTGAAAGTACTACTATTGAGGGATTATATACTCTTAAATCTATTAAGAAATTATTAAGAAATAAAAAGATTAAGATGCCTATTATTGATCTTATTTATGATATTATTATTAATGATAAAGAA
>USTX01000080.1 GCA_900557655.1 uncultured Eubacteriales bacterium | reverse complement strand
TTTTAGTCCTTTTAGTAATGTTGATAGACCTGCTCCATCGCCAATAGCAACTATTTTTATATTTCTATCCAACATTTTTTTATCATAAAGAAGTCTTTTTATATTTAATCCCTTATAATTTTGCCCTGCGTTATGTTCAGCTATTGCTTGCAGCATTCTTTTTTGTGCCATCATAAAGCCAAATATTACTGCAACAAAACCAAATATAAACATAAATGCATACACGATAAGATTATATATCTCTAAAGCCTGATTTGTTAATATTTGAGCTATACTATAACTTACCATTCCTGTTCCAATCAAAACTAATATTAGCCATCTTTTCATTCTCAGTTCTTTTCCAAACCATTCTCCAATACCACTCATTTTTTACTCCATTTCTGTACATTCAAATTACTCTTTGTCATTTCCTATTATCTTAACTTCTGGTTCCAACTCAACACCAAATTCATTTTTTACTTTATTTTGTAAAAAGCTTTTATTTAATTAGTGCAAATTTTTCACAGTGTCTTGCCAAAAAATCTTTTAATTTCAATTTCTGCATTTTCTGGCGAGTCACTGGCGTGGCAAAGGTTGTATGTTTTGCTGGTAGCGTAGTCCCCTCTAATTGTGCCAACTTCGGCCTTAAAACTATCGGTCGCGCCCAAAATTTGTCGCATCCCCTCAACCGCTCTTTCGCCTGAAATTATCATACAAACAACCTTTCCGCCCGTTATGTACTCCTCAATCTCTGGGTAAAAAGGCTTGTCCGTCAAGTGCGCATAGTGTTGCGCGCAAAGTTCTTTGCTGACCTCGGCCATTTTGATATTATCAATATTGTAACCTTTTCGTTCAATACGCGAAATAATCTCGCCAACCAGCCCGCGTCTTACCCCATCCGGTTTAATCATAACATAACTTCTTTCCATAATATTCTCCTTTTTGTTTTAATTTGATTATTTAATTATTTTTTATTGATTTCAACTTAATTAATTTCTTAATTTCTATCCATTGTTAAATTAGTTTATTAATTTATTTGTTATTTATTTAAATACATTTAAGTCACGCAAACCTACCACAAAAACCGCAATTTTGCTTAGTTTTTAATGTTTTTGCATATTATTTACGCTATTTTAATGCGATTTTGCGTTTTTTGCATTCTTTTTTAATAATGCTTATCACGCTTTTTGTTGCTTTCTCAATGTCGCGATTTTCAACAACATAATCGTATTTCTCTTTAAAGCCGTCTTCAAATTCTTTGCGCGCCATCCTAAGGTCAATTTCCTCGGCGCTATCTCCGCGCAGCCTTAATCTTTCACGCAGCGCCCCATTATCAGGCACGTCTATATAAATTGTAACAACGTCAAACCCTTGGCTTACGATTGACTGCACACCCAAAACATCAACGTCTTTTATAAGCATCGGAAAGCGCTTGTTATAGTCTTCAAACCGCCCGCGGTGCACCCCATAATAGTTGCCATTAGCGTGCACTTTTTGGTATTCAATAAACTCCTCGCGCGCAATGGCCGCCTCAAACTCTTCGCGAGTTAAATAGAAATAGCTTTCGCCTTCAACCTCGCCCTCACGTTTAGCGCGTGATGTTGACGATGGCAAAAGTGCAATTTTGCCCTCAAACTGTTTTAAAACCCGCGAAATAATGGTACTTTTCCCGCTTCCGCTTGCGCCAGACACCAAAATAAACATACTAATTTTCTCCTAAAAGCTCTTTAAGCTCGTCAATATAAAGTTCATAAAGTTTAAACGCTTGTTTATATGTCGCCGGATCCATAATGTCAACCTCTGCAAGTTTTAACAGTTCAAGAGGGCTTTTGCTGCTGCCGGCCTTTAAAAACTCTAAATACTTTTCTTTATAATCTTTATCGCCTGACAAAAGTTTCCCGCAAATAATGCATGCGCTAACGAACCCAACAACATATTTATAAACATAAAACGGCGAATAAAGGTGCGGAAGCCTGCTCCACTCTACTTCGCAATTAGGCGTTGCGGCAAGGTCTTTGCCAAAATACTTTTCAATCAGTCCTTTATAGCACGAATTGAGTTTGTCAAATGAAAGCGACTCGCCCTTTTCAACCTGATCGTTAGCGAAAAGTTCAAACTCGGTGTACATACTTTGTTTAAAAATCGCGCCATAAAAGTCACCTAGGAGGCTATCAATTATCAAAAGCTTTTGTTCGTTAGTTTGCGCCTTGTCAAGTAAATATTTTTTTGTCAAAATCTCGTTAACCGTGCTGGCAATCTCGCACGTTAGGCTTGGCGCCTCTGCAAGATTGTATGGCTGCTGCTTGCTTGCAAGGTATGCCTGCATCGCGTGGCCAAGTTCGTGGCTTAGGGTTGAAACCGCTTCAAGCGTGTTGTTATAGTTGGTAAGAATGTATGGGTGCGCATCAAAACAAGAAATGCAATACGAACAGCTGTCTTTATTCGGCGTTGGATACAAATCAACCCACCTATCGTTAAGCGCGTGACGAACTAGGTCAATATAGTCAGCGCCAATAACTTCAAGACTTCTTTCAATCGCGTCAGCCCCGCGGCTTATGGTAAACTTAGGCTCTTTTCCAGTTGTAAGCGGCGCAAACGTGTCAAAATATCTAAGCGTGTCAATGCCCAAAACCTTTTTTCGTATGGATTGAAGCTTTGCAAAAGTCGGCAGCGCCTCGTGAACGCAGTCAAGCATCGTTTCAATCAGTTTTTGGGGCACCTCTTCATAAAAATTCGTGCGCTCAAAATTGCCTTTAAAATTAAAGGCCTTAACCAAAAAATTTTCATATTTAAGCGTGTTGGTGTAAAGATTTGAATAGGTCAAATTCAGTGACGCAAACGCCGCGTAATAATTTTCGTACGCCTGCCTGCGGATATCACGGTCGCTACTGCGCATAAATTTTGAATAATTAGCGTTAGTTAGCGTAAGTTTTTTGCCCTCGGCTGTAACGATGTCTTTAATCGGCATTTCGATGTTAGATAGTTGACTAAAAATATCTTCAAAATCTGCAAATGCCCCCGCACCTGACACAAGTTTTTGCGTTTGCGCGTCGGCCACATGCGGCTTGTTTTTGATAACAAATTCAAGGTCGCGCTTAAAATCCGTAAACGCAGGGTCTGCAATAAGCCCTTTAATCTGGTCATTAGGAAGCGACGAAATCTCGGGGTCAGCAAACGCCAACGCCTCACTTACTTTTACCGAAATATCTTGCGCCATCTGCCCCATTTCAAGGTTAGACGGGTCATTACCCTCAACACTTTTTCGCATATACGCAAAAATAATGATACGTTCAAGCTTGCGGTTAAGCTCATTTTCAAGGTTAAAAAATTTCAAAATATTTTTATCCGTGTTAAGTTTGCCCTGATAGTTAGTTAGTTTTCTAAGCATTATTTTAACGCGGTCACACTCAGCAACAAATTCATCGCGCGACGCAAAAAGGTCACTATCGCGCCATTTATACTTTTCTTCGATTTTCTCTCGCTTCATAAAATCTCCTATTAGCCTAAGATAATAGTACCATAATTTTAAATCTGAGGCAATTAAAAAAACAACCTATTTTCATAGGTTGCCAATTTTGACTTAAATTATCTTTGAATATCTTGGTTCTTTTTGTCAATCCCGCCAAACAAACGCGTGCGCTTGATAATAAGCTGAATTAAAAGCCAAATACCCGCGATACCAACAATGGCATAAATGATGCGCGTAAATAGCCCAACCCCAAAAATCCACGTGATAAGATTCCAGCTAAACACGCCAACTAAAAACCAGTTAAGGCAGCCCGCAATCGCGATTGAAAGCGCAATAATGTTAGTGATAACCATCCTTACTCCCCCTTTTTAAATTGTTATTCTTAGCATACCCCACCACTCCCAAAATTATTCAAAACAAACACTCATACCCTATCCCATACCATAATTTTACACTTAAGTTACGTGTAAAAACCGCAAGATTTGGATGAAGATGACACAAATAAAAAGCCCGATATTGGATAAGTGTACTCAT
>USTX01000079.1 GCA_900557655.1 uncultured Eubacteriales bacterium | reverse complement strand
TCGTTTGCCCGCGCCTTTTTGTTTTAAAAACGCCTAATTATGTGCGTTTCCATTACAAAAAACCCCGCAATGCCAGAATTATCCAGCAGCAGGGTTAACTTTAATTTATTATCACTAACGCATAACCAATCACACCAGCACCCAAACTATGCGCCGTCTCTTTATTGGTTAATCCATCTCATGCCAATTTTATTTAAAAATATAAATTATTTCGCCATCTTTAAGCATGCCAAGATTGTCGCGCGCCGTTTTTTCAATATAAGACGGCGTTTTTCTTTTAGCAATGCCCTGTTCAAGTTGGCCTCGCTCGCTGTTAAGACTAGCTATCTGCGCGTCAAGATTTTGGTTTTGTTTATTTACCTTAGCCAGCTTGACATACTGCGCGATTATAACTGAAAGCAAAACAACCAACAAGCATGTTGCAGCAACAGTGCAAAGCTTAACAAGTTTGGTGAATTTTTGCTGTTTCATTTTCACTTCTCCTTACATGCGCATTATAGCATTTTATCTAAATTTTGGCAAATATTTTAGGGTAGATTTTTAAAATTTACATTTTTAAAAAACGCAAAATGAACTTCTTTCTTGTGAAAAAGTGGGCAAAAATTGATGTTTTTAAGGTTTTTAACGTAAAAATCATTAAATTTTGTTTATCTTAACACGTCATTGTCAAACCAAAAAAACTTAGCATAAACTGAAAGTGTAAATCAAAAAAAGGAGGAAAAAATGGCAACAGAAATTATGAATCAAGCAACTGTTAATTATACCTATTCAGGGTCAACTGAAACAAAAACCGAAACAAGTAACATTGCAACAGTTAACCTGCTTGCCGACAGCGCTTTATCAATTAACAAATACACCCAAGACAATTCGTTTACGCCGGGTGGAACTGTTAAATATTATATTGACATTGAAAACGTCGGCACGCAATACTTCACGGGCGTGCGCATAAATGACGACCTTGGGGGCACGCCAAGATACCTAACTTACGTTCCTAACAGCGCGATGCTTTATATCAACGACCAACTTATCGCCGCGCAAGTAGCGTCAACCAACCCGCTTGTGTTTACTCTTAGCCCATTAGCCGCGGGTAAAAAAATGATTCTAAGCTATTCGTGCACGGTTTCAACCAGTATCCCTACCAACGTTTCAACCATAACCAACAACGTTGAGGGTATCGGCTATGCTTATAGTGGCGAGGCCAAAGACTATTCTTCAACTGAAATAGTCCGCAGCTCTTCGGCCGACATAACAATAACCAAGTCAGCCAGCGCCACCACTGTTTCGCGCGGCCAAATCTTTAATTACGTTATAACGCTTAACAACTCGGGCGTTTTGCCTGCAACCGTTTCAAGCGTAACCGACCAACTTCCAACCAACTTTGTTATCAATACGGTGCAATTAAAGGTCGGCAGTGGCGCAACAACCACCCTAAGTTCAAGCGATTACACGCTTAGTTCGGCTAATTTGTTTACTCTTCCATCATCAACCGGCCCAAGCATTAACGTTCCAGCCGCAACAACCAGCGGCACTGGCAAAACTGTCATCACCATAAGTGGCTACCTTAACGGGTAAACCTATATGTAAATTCACAGGTAAATTAACTATTGTGATTTAATCAAAAAACTAGGCACATAGCCTAGTTTTTTATATTTTTACGCACTTTTTTTGCTTTTAGTGACAGGTTTTGCGTTTTTTGCATTCTCTTTAATTTGGACAAATGGTCTAAATAAAACCCAAAAGACTATAAAACCAACTGTCTCACCAATAAGGATAATCGAACTAAGTGCGCCATAATTTATTCGCATTGAAAGGATAAACCACGCGGCGCCACCCAGAAAGAAAACGCAAAACTTATTAATAAACTTATAAAAGTCACACAATTTTACTGACTTTTCAATAATTTTTAACCAAAGGTTAATAAGGCCACACACTAGCCCTATCCCGAAACCAACAAAAAATAAAACAATTTGAAAGGTTGAATTGGTCATTATTTAAAAAGCCTTGCAAAAAAACTCTTTTTCTCTCCGCCCGAATACTTAATGCCATTAATCTTTCCATCAACCATCAAAACGCCATCATCCAAGCTTAGTTTGTCTACCCTTAACCCCGCGCCCTGAATTTGAAGATTGCCCATATTGGTTTTAACACAAACCACATTGTCTTGCGCCGAGATAACTTCCACAACTCCGCTTATCGTAATCTTTTCTCTCCCAGACAAAGTTATTTCATGCACGGACTTTTTAATATCCTCTTTATTTGTTTTTCCCTCCATACCCACACTCCTAAAAACGCAAAATTTAATGATTTTTAGTGAAAAAACACATAATTTTGCCATTTTGCTTTAATTTTTGCAAAAAATCAGGCCAAGAACAATTATTGCTCTTGACCTATTTTACGTTTTCAATTTATCAAATATAACCTTTTATTCAAAGATACTTATGGTTGTTTGCAAAAACTTTTTAAGCATCGTAAGTCGTCTTTGCATATAGTTGTTTTTTATCATTGCAAAAATGTTGCCGCTTTTGCCCATAAGCAACACCATTTTCTTCGCGCGCGTGACAGCCGTATACAAAAGGTTGCGATTATAAAGCATAGGGTTACCGCCCATAACTGGAATGATAACAACCGGAAATTCACTGCCCTGCGATTTATGTATAGTGATGGCGTATGCGTGCGTTATGTTTTCAAACTCAACGGCCGAAAGAGTCGCGCGCCTGCCGTCTTCAAACGCAACTACCATTGTGTTTGTTTGCGGATTAATTTCATCAATCGTACCCATATCCCCATTAAACACGCCTGCACCCTGAACCAAAACGCCGCCCTCGTCTTTAACCCAATCTTGGTCATAGTTGTTTCTAATTTGCATAACCTTGTCGCCAACCCTAAAAACGCGCTTACCATGCACAATCTCCATCTTGCCATTAACCTTAGGGTTTAACGCCTCTTGCAGGCGCAGATTGATATTATCTACCCCGCAAATCCCCGCCTTCATCGGTGCAATAACCTGAATATCGGCGCAAGAAACATGCGCATAGTTAGGAATTCGCGTGGTAACAAAACTTACAATTTCGTCAACCGCCGCCGGCGGGTCGCTTACTCGTGAATAAAAGAAATCGGTAGATTTTTGCGCCAAATCAATCATTTCGCCGTCATTAATTTTGTGCGCATTGGTTACTATGGCGCTTGTGTCGCTCTGCCTGAAAATCTGGGTCAACATCACCACGCTAAATTGCTCGCTTGTGATAAGGTCAGCCAAAACATTGCCCGCCCCCACACTTGGCAGCTGATCTTTATCGCCAACCAACACCAGCCTCGTGCCGCGCGGCAACGCCTTTAAAAGCGAACTCATAACAAAGTCGTCAATCATCGACACCTCATCAATGATACACACGTCAACATCAAGCGGATTTCGCTCATTTCGGCCAAACATACCGCCCTCGCTGCGCCCCTGCATTTCAAGAGCGCGGTGTATGGTGCTGGCCTTCTCGCCGGTCTGTTCTTCAAGCCGCTTACTTGCCCGCCCCGTAGGCGCCATCAGCATAGTTTTTAGTTTCATATGCTTAAAAATACGCAAGATGCCCTTAACAATCGTGGTTTTACCCGTGCCCGGCCCGCCAGTTATAATCGCCACACCATTAGACACACCCTGACGAATCGCCTCTTTCTGGTTTTCGTGAAGCGTTATGTTTGACGAGCGCTGATAATCCTCTATCTCGCGGTCAAAATCGATGCTTAACGCAGATGGCGCCTCGTTTAAAATCTTTAATTTAGTGGCGATAAACTTTTCCATACTGTAATAGCTGGTGATAGCAAGCGCGTCGCGATCATCATACGTGACCTGCTTGATGTGGCCGCTTATAATCAGCGTGTTAATTTGGCTAACAAGCACATCTCGCACGTCGCCAATATCCAAAAGGCGAAGAGTTTCGTCAATAAGTTCGTCATAAAACGCCAGCGTGCTGCCACGCGTTTCAGCAATCTGTTTAAGACTATGCAAAAGCCCCGCCCTTAGCCGCACCTCGCTGTCGGCCGCGATACCAAGTTTAAACGCGATCTTATCGGCCG
>USTX01000078.1 GCA_900557655.1 uncultured Eubacteriales bacterium | reverse complement strand
TTATGCCAACCGCAATGGCCAAAAGCAGGATAATTGCCTGTATGTCGTTAAGTCGAAGTTGGTCAAGAATTCGCTGCCCCAATCCAAGCATTAAAAGAATAATAAGTATTGAAAGAATTGTTAAACTTGTGCTCATAAAAAGCCTCCTTTTTTATTAGATTGCGCAACAAGAAAAAAACTATGCAAATATGCATAGCCTAAGTCAATATAATTTTATAAATCAGTTAAAACCAAGCAGACAACAACTTCTCCGCAAAGTTAAACGATATAATTAAAAAACGCAAAATCAACGTTATAATATAAAATTTTGTCATAATTTTCATCTTTTTGTTGCGGTTTTGCGTTTTTTATTAGGTTTAAAAAACTGCATTTTTTATTGTGTTTATGAAAAATTTAGCAATATTTTTGGTTTTTAAGTTCTATTTTGCGGTTTTTTAAGTATGCAAAAATGCTTGTTTTTGGTGAAGTAAATTGCAATTTAATGGCGCATAACTGTTGCGTTTTTTCTTTAAACTTTTTATTTGTTTTATCATTTCCATACTTGCCATCGCCAATTATTGGGTACCCTAAAAATGCTAGGTGTGCGCGAATTTGATGTGTTTTTCCGTTATGAATAACAACCTCAACAAGCGACTTTTCGCCATCTGTTTTAATTAATTTCACACTGGTTTTTATGTTTACGCTTCCCTTTTTAGGCTCGTGCGTAATAAAAACCTGCGCCTTTTTTGCGTCTTTATAAAGGTAGTCAGTAAAGGTTTTTTCGCTGAAATTTGGCACGCCCACCACCCACGCGCGATAAGTTTTTTCAATCTCTTCGGCCTTGGTCATACGTTTTAGTTCGACAAACGCCGCCTCGGTTTTTGCAAACATCAAAAGGCCGCACGTGTTTCTATCAAGCCTGTGCACAGCAAACAATCTCTCACCCAACTGTTTTTCAAGCATAATTTTGACGCACGGTTTGTTTTCTACGTCTACCTCGATTCCTGCTGGCTTGTTAATAACCACCAGATTATTGTCTTGATAAACGATTTCAAACTCCGCTTCTTTGCTGGCACTAAGGCGGTCTTTGGCGCAAAAAATTTCAATCACATCACCCGCCGCAACTGCTGTATCGGTGCTGGTGCGCTTTCCGTTAATTTTGATATTTTTTTGTTTTAAAAGCGAATAAAAAACCGAGTGTGCGCATGGTAAGTTATCAAAAAACACACGCGAAAGTTTTGCGTTTTTATCAGCCTTTAATATTGTTATGTTGTTTTCGGCAGGCATGGCAATCTCCTTTGCATCCTTTCTTAACATAGTTTACCACACGACGGACACAAATTGCAAGCACAATCGCAACAACTGCGCCAAGCCCCAAAACGCCCCACAACCCATTTTTTGAAATCTCGTACGCAATAAACGACATCACGTACGCAATGCCAAACTGCAAGCCTACTGACAGCCACATTGTTTTTTTACCCATCTCTTTTCGTATCGCCGAAATTGAACTGATACAAGACGGATACAGTAAAACAAAAACAAGAAAACTTATCGCGCTGGCCGCACTAAAATGCGCGGGCGAAAGCGGGTTAATAAGCGTTGCGCCAAGTGCTGACACCCCCGCGGCGCCGTTAGCCAAAACCAGCGCGCCCAACACCATTTCTTTTGCTACTAATCCAGTTAAAAGCGCAACCGCAATCGCGTCACTATTAAACCCAAGCGGCGCAAAAACCGGTGCTAAGATATGCCCCAAGAATTTCAAAATTGTGTTACCCTCGGCGCCAACAAATTGAAGTTTGAAGTTAAACGAGTTGATAAACCAAACCAAGATTGACATCGCTAAAATGACCGACCCAACGCGCACGACAAACTCTTTTGCGTGCCCCCAAACAGCCTTTAAAATTTTTGAGATAGATGGCGCGCGCATCTTTGGCATCTCCATCAAAAAAGATGGCGATACGCCGTTTTCAGCCTTGCGTCCGTCTACTTTTGCGCTTATCAATGCGATAATCAGACTGACCCCTACGCCCAAAAGGTACAACGCAAAAACTGCAAAAACGGAGATATTTTTCAAAAAAACGCCACAAATACACGCAAAGATGGGCAATTTTGCAGAACAACTGAAATTTGGCAGCATCAGCGTTGTGCGCCTGCGCAGCAGTTTATCATCAAGGTTTCGCGTTGTGATGGCTGCGCTGGTTGTGCACCCAAACCCCATAAGCAGGCTGAAAACCGCACGCCCAGTAAGCCCGACGCGCGCCAATTTTCCGTCAAGCATAAACGCCACGCGCGAAAGATAACCAATGTCTTCAAGCAAATTTATAAACAAAAACAACAGCATAATTTGAGGCAAAAACGACAGGACGGACACCACCCCGCCAAACACACCGTCGTTTAAGAAACTAAAAAACCAGTTGCCACTTTCCGCCGCTAAAAAAGGAAACAGACTATTTTTAACAAAGGCGAACCCGTCGCACACCGCGCCGCTAAGGGTTGCCCCAAATTGCCCAAACGTCACAAAAAATATCACGGCGAACAACGCAATAAAAATTGCAACCGCACCGAACCTATTAAACAACACTCGGTCAAGTTTACTTTTGCCATACTCGCCCGCCTTGCTAACCCCAACCCGCATTAAAAGTGCGTCAATTTTAGCATATCTCTCTTTGGCCAAATTTTTTAACGCCGCGTCCGTTACCGCTCCCATCGCTTTATCCTTGCCAGTATTTATTGGCGTATCTTTGTTGATGCGTTGCTGCGTGCTAACCGATGTATGTCCATCGGCTATGGTACGCTCGGCCGCTAATGTATGGCACTCAGTTAGTGTTTCGGCGCCGATTTTTTTATCGCGATTTTGGTCGCTTGTACCCGCATAATCTAGGCAAAAGTTTACAAGATTTTTGCACGACCTTTTTTTGCGCGCGTCAATTGGAAAGACTTTTACGCCCAACACGCTTTCGATTTTTTCAAAAATTTTTGCGCCACCTTTAAGTTCTTTAGCCATATTGATGGCAAGGCACACGTTAAGCCCGCGCTCTAAGAGCTGCATCGTTAGATACAAATTTCGGCTTAAATTATTAGCGTCGCAGATATTTATTACCAAACTATTTTTGTTTTGTTTAAGAAAATCGGCGCTTATTTTCTCCTCAGGCGAAAAAGCGTCAAGCGAATAAAGCCCCGGCAGGTCAACAAGCACCACGTTTTTGACACTCAAAAAAGTGCGCTCTTTAACGTCAACCGTGACGCCGTGCCAGTTGCCAACGTGCTCGCTTGCGCCCGTAAGCGTGTTAAAAAGTGTGGTTTTGCCCGTGTTTGGGTTGCCAATAAGTATAATTTTTTTCATTCTTTAAACCCTCCGCACGATAATTTTTTCACCGACACGCACATCAATTGCCAAAAGGTAACCGCGAATTGCCACCAAAAAAGTTTGCCCATCGGGCGAAATTGCGCTGATTTTTATACGTGTTCCGCTAACAAAACCAAGTTCAAGCATACGTTTAAGCTGTCGCCCGCTTAGATTTACATCAACGATAACGCCGATTTCATTCGCTCTTAAATCGCTTATCGCTACATTTTTTAAAGTTTCCATCGCTAAATTATATGCTCCGTGTTACGCAATTTTTACAGCAACTTGGGTACAAATTTTTTGCTTATTAACCTATATTGTTAAATAAAATTTTGGGTTTTCTTGGCTAACTTATAAACTACAAAAAGCCCAAATATTCGCGCATCAAAAAACAAAAAACTGCGCAAAAAAATTCCCACCATTACGATGGAAATTAAATACAAAAATTTTAAAATCACAGCTACAAATTTTTAGTTCGATGGGATTGCCACGTCACTTCGTTCCTCGCAATGACGGGCCTGGCGGATTTTCGTAATGAAAGGCTTGGCGGTTTTTCGCAAGCACTAGCTTCGTGTGGCTACTTCTTATCGGTTTTGTTTTTTAAAAGCTCTTCAAAATCGTTAATAAACTCAAAAAAGGTTGAAATATCTTTAAACTGCTTATATACGGACGCGAAACGCACGTAACTAACCTCGTCAAGGTCTTTTAACCCCTCGCACACAAACTCGCCAATCTCTTTCGACGAAATCTCTTCTTG
>USTX01000077.1 GCA_900557655.1 uncultured Eubacteriales bacterium | reverse complement strand
TTGCTCTAACGAGCAAGTGATATTCGCTGACGCGAATGATATTGCTACGCAATGATATTTTTTTGAAATATATGGTTTCGAGCATAGCGAGTGGTTCATTTATTTTTCAAAAAAATGATTGATGGAAAAATCATATCATTACGAGAACTGATCGCTTCTTGCAAAACAGCAAAAGCAAATTAGCCTATCCCCCCACCACCAAGCGTGAGGGGGGTTAATTTAAGGCGATGTCGCGGGTTAGCGCGTTTGAAAGTTTATCAGCCTGCACTTCAAGTCGGGCAAGAATTTGCGGGTCGGCCTTTATGGTTTGCAAGATTTTTTGCGCCTTGGTGTGGGTTGAAAGGTCGATGTCAAAGGCGCTTTCGATGCCGTGTTGGCGCGTGCCATAAATATCCCCAGCACCACGTGTTTTAAGGTCATAATCGGCGATTTCAAAGCCGTTAAGATGGTCTTTAAAAAACTTTAAACGTTCAAGGGCTTTTGGCGCAATCGGATTCGTTACCGCGCAAAAACAATAACCCTTTCTTCCGTCACGCCCAACGCGCCCCCGCAGTTGGTGCAACGTTGCAAGACCAAACCGCTCAGGGTTCATAATAACAATCACGCCCGCATCGGCGCTGTCAATGCCAACTTCAACAACCGTTGTTGCTACCAGTACCTTAATTTTGCCCGCCTTAAAATCTGCCAAAAGGGCGTTCTTTTTTTCGTCTTTCATCTTGCCATTAAGTTCGGCCACCGCGTCGCCAAAAATGTTTTTTAAAGATTTCGTAAGTTTTGTGGTTGACATTATTTCGTCTTTTTCTTCGTCGTCATCAATCTTAGGACACACAACAAAACACGTGCGTCCCTCCTCGGTTTGCGCCAAAATAAACCGCCACATATCCATAATCTTGTTTTGCGACACGATGTTGGTTTGGATGTTAAAGTCAAATGGGCGCGCCTCCATACGCGTTATGTCAAGCCCGCCAAAAAGCACCAAGCTTACACTGCGCGGAATAGGCGTTGCCGATAACGATATAAAGTCAACCGCAGCAGACTTTCCCGCAAGGCGCGCGCGCTCGTTTACGCCAAACCGATGCTGCTCATCACCCACAACAATTTGGAGGTTTTTAAAAACAACATCGTCGCTTAAAACGCTGGTCGTCGCGAACACCATCTTTGCGTCCCCCGACCTTATTTTTTGCAAAATTACCCTACGTTCATCGATTTTTTGCCCATTTTTTAATATTTCAATGTCAAAATTGCAGTTTTTAAATAGCGCATTAGCAAGCAAAAAGTGCTGGGTTGCAAGTATCTGTGTAGGCGCAATCAATACCGATTGATACCCATTTTCGGCCGCCAGAAACATAGCCCAAAGCGCAACCAAGGTCTTGCCACTTCCCGTGTCGCCTTGGATTAATCTGTTACACGACGTATCACTGCAAAAATCGCAATTTAGCGCCTCAATTGCCGTTTTTTGGCTGTTTGTTAGCAAAAATGGCACGATTTTGCAGAATTTTTCAAACTCCGTCTCAATATTACTTAACCAAACTTTGCGCGGCTGTTTTTCAAAAATAAGGCGCCTTTCATTGATATATGCATAAACTATCGCGTGTTCTAAACTTACGCGTTCAAAGCCTTTATCCACGTCTGTAAGCGAGTTTGGCATATGAATAAGCCGAAACCCGTCCATCAAACTTATCTCTCCCAAAGCCTTTTCAATTTCTGGCGTTAAAAAACTGTTAACCTCAGCGCCACTTATGCACGCATTTACACAATTTTTTATCGTGGCCTGCCCTAATCCGTTAAAAGTTTTATAGACAGAAAAAAGACCATCTGCGTCTTCGTCACTTGCTTTTTTGTGCATTGAAACGTTAAAGGTGTTGTGCTTTGAGCTACTATTTTTGCCATAAACAAACAGTTCGTCCCCCGCATGCAGCGTCGCCTTTAAAAACGTCTGGTTAAACCGTGCCACTTTTTCCTTTTCACCGTTGACATAACAGCCAGCATTGTCAGTTGCGGCCGCGATTACAAAATTAAGGTTGCCCCGCGCGCGCACCACTTTCGCGTCGCCATTTAATTTGACTTTAAGCATACGATAAGCCCCGTCGTTACAAAACGCCTCGGTTGAATTAAGGTCGTAATATTTTTTAGGGAAATGGTTTAATAAATCTTCGCACGAAAAAATGCCCGCCTCATTAAACGAACGAAGGCGCGCCACACCAATGCCCTTAATATCTTTCAGTTCCATAACCTTATTTTACACCAACCCCGCTTAGTTTACAAACAAAAAAAAACTACCTATCAAAAAACAAACATTGAAAGCAGCAAGAAATTTGCGCATACTTAAATAAGGATGCTTTAAAATAATCGGTATTAATCTTACTTGAAATACGCCTACTTGAAATACGCTTGAAAAATATACCACTTGCCAAACGCACGCTAAGTTTGTACGCCTAATTAAAAACGCGCATAAAAAAACCTCGGTTAACCCCGAGGTATTTGCCCAAACTAAACGTTAAGCAAGCGCAAAATATGTTTGTTTACAATCATCAAAACAAGGTCAATAATCCAAACGATGCTGAAACCTAACAAGATGCGGATAATGCCAGCAACAATTTTGCCTTCCATAAATCTGGTTACAATACCACAAACCCAAGCCGTAACAGGGATAATTGCAAGTATGATACTAACAATGTAACCAAGACCAAAATAATCAGATCTCTTTTTTGCCATTTTTGCCCCCTCCTATTTTTTAAATCATATGCAGTATATCACTTATTTATGCGTTAAGCAAACGTTTAAAAGTATAACAAAAAATTAATTACTAATTTAAAACAGAAAAGTTTTAATAAACACTTGCAAATCTCGTTTTTTTGTGTTACAATATCAATCGAATTACGAAAGGAGGGTTATTATGCCTAACATTAAATCAGCAAAGAAAAGAGTTGACGTTACATTAAGAAACAAAGAAATCAACAAATCTAACAAGTCTGAGCTTAACACTGCGCTTAAAAAGATGAACAAAACAATCGAAGCTGGCGACAAAAAGCAAGCTGAAACCGCTTTAAGCAGCACTTTTAAAATTTTAGATGAAAATGTAACAAAAGGCACTATCCACAAAAATAAGGCCGACAGAAAAAAAGCTGAAGTTGCAAAAAAAGTCAGCCAAATGAAATAGATTAACCCTTATCCCCCGTTTGGGGGCTTTTTTATTTTCTTATCTTTACGCACCCCCCTACTTCTCTCGCCCTCGTCCTTTCTTTTGCGTCAGTATATCCGCCGCACTTCACGTATCTTTACGCCAATTAAACGTGCATTTTTAGCAGTTTAATAAATAATTTTGAATCGAGTTTATATATTTTGCTAAACATTTGTAACTTAAATTACTTTTTACCAAACAATTCTAACCAAACACCTCTTCGCCGCTTAACATAAGTTGGTCATTAAATTCAAGCGCTTTTTCAAGGCCAAGTGTTGTACAGACCTCGCGAAAGGTGTCTTCGCGGTCACCATTGATGTCAACCTCAAAATACGGCGCGCCCACTTCGTTACACAGCCTTTTAAAGCGCGTGCTGGTGGCCTTTATCTCTTTTGCCCACGTAAGAATTTGGGCGTTCGTCTTTTTTTGATACGCTTTAAGCCCCCTTAGGTAGTTATAAAGCGCCTTTTGCTTTGCCTTTGAAAAGCCAAGAAACGCGATAATGCTGCTGTCTTTACTTTTAAAGCGGTTATAAAACGTTTTGGGGTTGATTGAAAACTCACACTCTAAAACCACGCCGCTGTTACCAAGCAAGAAATTGTCCAATATCCCGCGCGCCGACTTGCTTTCGTTAAGCTTGTTAAAGGTCATAATGTAGCTCACCCGACGCGTTTCAAACACGCTTTTGTCGTCAATAAGCTGCATGTTGTACGCCCGCGCAATCTTGCGGCATAGCTTGCGCTTGCCCGTCCCTGGCATACCAACAATAATGACATTTTTGTCAAGTTGCGGGTCGTATGGGTCAAACACGCCAATGTCTGACAGCGAAAAAATCTCGCGCAGTTGCTCACACGCATAGTCCGCCTCTTCATCGGTATACTTATTAAGTTTAACAACCTCGCGATATAATTCAACCGCCTTTTCTC
>USTX01000076.1 GCA_900557655.1 uncultured Eubacteriales bacterium | reverse complement strand
TCGCTTTCGGCGATTAATTTGGTCAATTTGGCGTTGTGAATTATCTTGATATTTTCAGTGTTTTTAACGCGATTAACAAGCGCCTCGTCGCCAAAAAACTTGTCAAACAAGGTTACGATCGTCACCGTTTTAGCGTATGTTGCAAGCAATAAGGCGTATTGCAGTGCCGTGTTACCATCGCCCACAAGCGCAATGTCTTCGCCCTTATAAAACGCCCCGTCACACAACGCACAATAACTTATCCCGTGGCCGATAAGCGCCTCCTCGTCAGGCAGATTCAGCTTGCGGTGTACCACACCCGTGGCCAAGATAACCGCGCGCGCCTTAAATTCGTCCGCTTCGGTTATAACGCAAAACGCGTCGCCATTTTTTTCAATACTTACAATTTTTCCAAACTCAAAGTTAACGCCAAGGTCAACGATTTGCTCAAAAAGCCGATCGGCCAATTCGCTGCCCGAAATAGTTTTGATGGTAGGAAAATTCTCAACACGCGGACTGTTAGATATCTGCCCACCTATGCTGTTACACTCAAAAAGCGTAACGCTTCGCCCCTGTCTTAGGGCGTAAAGGGCGGCCGTCATCCCCGCAACGCCGCCACCAATTACGATTAAATCTGTCACTTTTTGTTCCTTCATTCGATTAGTTTTACATTTGCCTTTTTATCAGCCCCCGCATCACAATAGTGCTTTTCAATCACACGTCCTGATGCTTACTTTGCTCTTACGACAGCGCACGCTATTTCTTCGCTTTTTGACTGTCGATAAACTTGCTGATGTCACTAACGTTGTCAAAGCGCGCATATTTCTCGCCATTAGGCACAAGCATAGTTGGCGCCTTGGTTACGTTAAAGTTGCGCGTCGTTTCTTTCTCGTCCTCCGCGTCAATAACCGTGTACTTAATGCCCGCCTTATCTAAAAGCATCTTCGCCATTTTGCAGTTTGGGCAGGTTTTGGTTGTGAAAAGCATAATCTCGTTGCCTACGCACTTTTTGTCGTCGCACACGCACTTATCGTGATTGTGGATGTGCCCTTCAAGGTGTGACGCGCCAAGGTCATAAACCTTTCTATCCTCAAACTCTTGCGACTTGCCATCGTTCCAGTTCGCAACCGGCCTGTAATACCCCGTGATACGGCTGTAAACCTCAGTCGTCTCGCCGCACTCTGGGCACTTATACACCTCGCCCGCGATGTACCCGTGGTTTTTACAAACCGAATAGGTTGGGCTTATCGTGTAATAAGGCAGGCGATAGTTTTCAGCAATCGTGCGCACAAGGTTCGCCGTAGTCTTCCAGTCGCTAAGCTTTTGCCCCAAAAATGCGTGGAACACCGTGCCCGAGGTGTAAAGCGTTTGAATGTCGTCTTGGATATCAAGCGCCTCAAAAATGTCTTCGGTGAAACCAACTGGCAGGTTAGAACTGTTAGTGTAATACGGCGTTTTGCCCTCGCTGGCCGTTATAATGTCTGGGTATTTTTCTTTGTCGTGACGCGCAAAACGGTAACTGGTTGACTCCGCCGGCGTCGCTTCAAGGTTATAAAGGTCGCCATACATCTCTTGATAGTCGCTAAGTTTGTTGCGCATATGGTTAAGCACTTTTTTCGTCCACTCTTGCGCGCGAGCATCAGTCATATCGCAGCGCAGCCAATTAGCATTTAAGCACGCCTCGTTCATCCCCACAAGGCCAATTGTTGAAAAGTGGTTATTAAACGTGCCAAGATAGCGCTTGGTGTAAGGATAAAGCCCCGCGTCAAGCAGTTTTGTGATGGTCTCACGCTTAACTTTAAGCGAACGCGCAGAAATGTCCATAAACTTGTCAAGACGCTCAAAAAACTCGTCTTCGGTACGCGATTCGTACGCCATTTTTGGCATATTCAAGGTTACAACGCCAATCGACCCTGTGCTTTCACCCGAACCAAAGAAACCGCCGCTCTTTTTGCGCAATTCTCTTAAATCAAGGCGAAGTCGGCAGCACATCGACCTAACGTCGTTTGGCTCCATATCGCTGTTTATGTAGTTTGAAAAGTATGGCGTGCCGTATTTGGTGGTCATTTCAAAAAGCAGTTTGTTGTTTTCAGTGTCGCTCCAATCAAAGTCGCGCGTTATTGAATAGGTAGGGATTGGATATTGAAAGCCGCGGCCGTTCGCGTCGCCCTCACACATAATTTCAATAAAGGCCTTGTTGACCATATCCATCTCTTTTTGGCAGTCTTTATATTTAAAATTCTGCTCTTTGCCCTTAACCAGCGCAGGAAGCTCGGCCATATCGCGTGGTACCGTCCAGTCAAGCGTGATGTTAGTAAACGGCGCTTGTGTGCCCCAGCGTGACGGCGTGTTTACGCCATAGATAAACGATTGAAGGCACTGCTTAACGTCGGCGTAACTGAGGTTGTCTATCTTAACAAATGGTGCAAGATAAGTGTCAAAAGACGAGAATGCCTGTGCGCCTGCCCACTCGTTTTGCATTATGCCCAAAAAGTTTACCATCTGGTTGCAAAGCGTTGAAAGGTGTGCTGCGGGGCTTGACGTAATTTTGCCCGGTACGCCGCCCAAGCCCTCAACGATGAGCTGTTTAAGCGACCACCCCGCGCAATAACCCGTAAGCATCGATAGGTCGTGGATGTGAATGTCACAGTTCTTGTGCGCATTGCCAATCTCTTTATCATAAACCTCGTTAAGCCAATAGTTGGCGGTGATTGCACCCGAGTTGCTTAAAATCAAGCCGCCCACCGAGTAGGTAACGGTGGCATTTTCTTTAACGCGCCAGTCCGCAAGATTAAGATACTTTTCAACCGTGTTTTTATAGTCCATCAACGTCTCTTTAACGTTGCGGATTTTCTCGTGGTTGCGGCGATAAAGGATATAGCATTTGGCAACGTTTTCATAGCCGTTGCGCATCAACACCTTTTCAACCGTGTCTTGCACGTCCTCAACGGTTGGGATTTTTTTATCATCAAATTGTTCGATAAGTTCAAGCTCGGTGATTTTTGCAAGCTTTTTACAATCTCGCACATCACCCTCCCCCAAACTCATCATAGCCTTAACAATGGCCGTCTCGATTTTTGAAATGTCAAAGTCAACCACCCTGCCATCTCTTTTAATGATTTTTTCCATTTTTGTTTCTCCTTGCGTAATTGTTACCTTGATACTACACCAACACAAGATATTGTGTCAAACAAAACACACAAAACACTATATATTGTGTTTTTTGTATATTTTTGAACAATTAAAAACTTAAAAGGTCTACCTTTTTTATCGTTAGATATAATCGCTATTAGCCGCGTTTGTTATATTTTTTTAACTTAAATTTATCCCGCACCTACCACCTTAAAAATTAGGCACATTGCACGAAAATTGCCCAACTTTTAAAACCCGCCTCAAATTATTTGACAACGTTTTTCTTGCCAAACTAAACCAATTAATGTATACTTTTAATATGATAAAATTTCCAGAAAGATTAAAAGAATTACGAGAAGAGAAAGGCTTAACGCGCGCGCAGTTGGCCAAAATTTTAGAAGTCACCCCGCGCATGGTTGCCTTTTGGGAAACTGGCGAACGGATGTGTTCGGTTGAAACGCTTATCCTTTTGTCCCGCGCCCTCAACGCCTCAACCGACTACCTTCTCGGCCTCACCGACTTTTAACCAATTTGGTACAAGTTAATAAATTAACATTAAAAAACGGTAGCGGAATTGCTACCGATATTTTTTTGAAATTTCATATTTAAGAGGCTTGTTCGATGATTTTTTTGTTGCGAGTTTTAACAAAGCCGATTTTGTATTCGATTTTGCGCATACGGCCGACCTGAGGCAAAAGTTCAAGAGGCAAAACCTTTTCGATGATTGAGATAATCTCGTTGGTTTCTTTTTTGGTTAACTCATAGCAATATTCAAAGCCAAGCGCGTTTAGGTCGACGCCGCAAACGCTTGCGTACTCTTGAAGTTTTGTAAAGGTAGACTGCGCTTTGTATTCCTCAATTTGAAAGGTCACAAGGTCTAACAAATCGTCTTTTTTGTTAATATCTGCGTGCTTTGTAAGCCTATAAATATTCTTTTTAAGTTTGCGCGGAAGGACATCAACGATGGCGCCAAACGCGTTAATAAACTCAACGTCGCTAAGTTCGTCATAAAGTTTTAAAATATGGCGGATGCTTTCAAGATTGTT
>USTX01000075.1 GCA_900557655.1 uncultured Eubacteriales bacterium | reverse complement strand
AAAAAGCCACGCCACGCCAACCATAATATATGCCCAAATTGATGCTTTGTTTTTCATCACTATGCCCCTTTATTTTTTGTTTGTTTAAGTTTCTTTTTGGTAGATTTTATCAGGCTTACCTTGCTTTCTTTGCCAACTAAAAGGCGCGAAATGTTGCCCCTGTGCGCCCACCACGTAACCGCAAAAATGGCAAACAAAAGTATGCACACGATGTTTTGGTCAGGCTGACCTAGCCCCGCGCCAAAGATGATCCCTCGCGCGCGTAAGCCCTCAACCACCGTCATCGCCGTTACACACAAAAAGCTGGCAACCGAGCCGTATTCAAAACACAGCCAACTAACAGCCGCCACCAAGATTACGATAAGCGTTATAAGCGGGTCGGCCACCAAAAACACGCCAAGCATAGTGGCAATGCCCTTGCCGCCCTTAAACTTAAACACAACGGGATAGATGTGCCCAAGTATCGCCGAAAGCCCCGCGATATAAAGCATAACCATGCTGTTACCAAACACAAGATAGGCAATCAAAGACGGAATAACACCCTTAGTTACGTCTAACAAAAAGTTTAAAAACCCCACTTTAAAGCCAAAGTTTCTAAGCATATTCGTGCTGCCGGGGTTGCCACTGCCAAGTTTTGTTATGTCATTATGTTTGCGCGTGCTGATAATTCGCGCGATACTTATGTTGCCAATAAAATAAGATATAAGCGCAACAAGCGTTACTTGCCACCAAATCATCTAACGTCCTCCTCACGCTTTGCTTTAAGATTGATTGAAATCGGCGTGCCCGAAAAATCAACCTGCTTGCGAATAAAGTTTTCAAGGTATCTAAGATAACTATCCGTCACAATATTTAGGTCGTTAACAAACAGCGTGAAAGATGGCGGCGTAACCCCCGTTTGCGTTGCGTAATAGATTTTAAGTTTGCGGCCGTTTTTGCTTGGCGGCGCGGTTGAGATAACAGCATGTTGGATAAGGTCATTTAAAACGCCCGTTGTTATCTTGCGGTTAGCGTTTTCAAAACTTTCTATTACCGCCTGCATAAGTTTTTCCATACGCTTGCCCGTTAATGCTGAAAGGTAAACCGGCTTAAAATAACTCATAAACGCAAGGTCAATGCCAAGTTTTTCGTTAAACTTGTTCATCGTGTTGGTCTCTTTTTCAATAAGGTCCCACTTGTTCATAACAATAACCGACGGCTTTTTTTCTTCGTGAATAAGCCCCGCGATTTTAACATCTTGTTCGCTTATAGGTTCGCTTGCATCAAGCACCAAAACGACAACGTCAGCGCGACGGATGCTGTCAATCGTCCTGAAAACGCTGTAACGCTCTACGCTGGCATCCTCGATACTGCGCTTGCGCCTCATCCCTGCCGTGTCGATAAGCGTGTACTTTTTCTTGTTGTAAGAAAATGGCACATCAACGGCGTCACGCGTTGTGCCCGCGATGCTTGAAACAATAACGCGCGTCTCACCAACCAAACGGTTAATGATGCTAGACTTGCCCGCATTAGGCTTGCCCACTATCGCGATTTTAAGGCCGTCATCTTGACTGTCTTCGGGGATTTGGTTAAAGTCTTCAACAATTTTGTCAAGCAGGTCGCCCACGCCCTTGCCTTGCTCGGCGCTTATGGGCATTGGCTCGCCCAGCCCAAGCGTCCAAAATTCGTGCACCATATCTGTATTAAAATTGTCAAGCTTGTTTACGGCCAAAATCACCGGCTTTTTGCTTTTTCTAAGCTTGTGCGCAACATCAATATCGCTTGAACTTAGGCCGCCGATTCCGTCAACCACAAAAACAATGACGTCGCTTAAACTAACCGCGATGTCTGCCTGTTTAATAATATGCTTGCTGATTTCGTCATCCGCGTGAAGGTCAATACCGCCCGTGTCAATAAGCGTGAACTGACGCCCACACCACTCACTTTCAGCATAAATTCGGTCACGCGTAACGCCGGGCTCATCTTGAACAATGCTTATCCTGCGCCCCGCAATACGATTGAATAAAGTAGATTTGCCAACGTTGGGTCTGCCAACAATCGCAACCATAGGTAACTTAGCCATAATCTTCTCCGCCTACATTAATTTTGAATATTACAAGTTTAACTTATTCTAATCACCAAATATGATTATTTAAATTATTCCATCATTACTATAACAATTTTGAATATTCCAAACTTTATTATACCCAAACCGCCCACCTTTGGCAAGAGAATTTTAAAACCACAAAAAAACTACCACAATCACAACAAAAACCACCTATGCTAACTGAGCTATCAATTAAACAAAGGTGGAGGCTTTAAATAAGATTTTTACTAATATTTATATTTAATGATTTACCGGCGGGCTTTCTTTTTGCCAAAGAGGCCGGCGAAAAGTTCGCTGAAAAAGCGTGCGGTTTTATAGCGTGCGGTGCGGCTGAAAATGCAGACGATGCCCAGCACGGCGAAATAGAACGCAATGCCGCCCAAAAGAATCCAAACAAAACTTACGCTGGCGGCCGAGTTTTTAAACGCCAGCCCCGTAATGACCGCCGCCGAGCCGTCCGCGTTCACGAGTGACACGTCATCAAGGCTGAGGTTGCTGGCATTGTTAGAACCAAACAAAACGACGTCAATTGTTTTGGCAAGCGGCTCGCAAGACTTCAACACGAGGTCCTTACTGATAAGGTCGCAGCCCAGCTCAAAAAGCATGGCGCGCGGCATAAGTTGCTGGTTATAGTTCCCACGGCCGATATAGATGTCTTTGATGAGGCCGGGATAAACCTCGTCGGCATAGGCTTTAATCGATTTGGCGAACTGTTTGTTCTCGGCCATATTCGCGTTGCCCGAACCAACCACCATCCTGATTTTACTCATACTGATGCCGTTAACCGTGGTTTGATACTCTTTAACCGGCGTGCTGTCACGGTGAATGTCAAAAAGCCCGTCAAGTTTGTTGCCATTAATCAGCTTGCTGGCCGTAACCTGACTGCGGGTGTACGCGCCCGAGTTGTGAGGCAGGTGAAGGTCCTCGCTGTAATCAACCTCGATACCAAGTTTGTTTAGGTTAGACTTGATACGCGCGCCGACGTCGTGAATGCCGCCCTTTCCATAAACGCTGTCATAGCCATCAGTTGGTGTGTAACTTTCATCGTTGTGCGTGTGATAAAGGCCAACACGTTTGGTGACGGCCGCCTGCGCCACATTTTGGTTTGACGACGTTTTACGCTTAACCGAATATTTTGGCATTTGTTCGTCTTTAATAAATTTTGCGTAGGCCACCTTTTGATTGGCGTCAACATTAACGATTTCATAAAGTTTGTTATCGGCGCTTATGTACGTATCGCCATCCTCAACGGCGTCACCGCGAACAAACACGATTTTTTGCGTATCGTCAGTATCATAAATTGTCCAATACTTTCTATCCGTATCGGCATAGGTTGTGTGTGTGCAGCGCGGACAAATCGCCAACACACTTACCGCCAAACACAGGGCCAAGGTGAAAGAAAAAATGATTGATTTGATACTCTTCATTATCTGTTACCATCCTTGCTATTTTCTGCATTTTTTGCGTCGTGCGGCGATATTTTTGATATGTTTTGCATTTTAGTATCATTTTCTGCGTTTTTATATTCGCTTAAATTAAATGTTTTGTCATTAATTGACGCGCGAGTTTTGTCCGCCGCAGCGTATGAAAGACGGCCATTTTTTTCGCTGTCATACGTGCTTGTTTCAAAGTTAAATCGCTTTACATTTTTGTCTGGGCAGGCGCTTTCAAACGCACGCCCAAAGAACTCTGCAAGACTAACCGCAACGATAATTGAAATCATCATCGTTGAAAAAGCACCACCGGTGCCGAGCCCCAAAACCGTCGTTTTGCCCATACCAAGGTTGATAAAAAATTGTAAAAGCTGTGCCATCGTTACGCCCAAAACAGCACAGATAAACGCGTTTCTTCGACTGCGCCCAAGAATATAAGCAACCGCGCCTGCAACTATGCCATAGATAAACATTGGGTCGATTAAAAGTTCTTCTGGGTCAGCAGGCATCGCCCATTCAAGGCCATAAATTATACCAGCAGTAAGAATAGTGCCGATAATCGCTCTTATCAAATCGCGCGACCAGCCAACCATAATAAGCAAATATATACAAATGCCAAGCGGAATTAAAAAGCCACCTATGCTTATTTCAACCACGCCGCCAAAGCTTATCGGC
>USTX01000074.1 GCA_900557655.1 uncultured Eubacteriales bacterium | reverse complement strand
TGGGCGCGGTTACCGACTTGTGTTTCGGCACCGAGTGTGGCACGATTGAACCCCTTATCTCTATCGCAAGGTTGTTAGTGGACGCGCCGCGCGATTTCAGGCGGAGAATGAAAGCGCGCCTGTCTCGCGGTGAAAACGCCCATTTTGCGCAGATAGAAGAACTGTCGGCCACCCTCCCAAATATCGACGTAAAAACAATTATGTCGGGCGCCAACAATATTTTGGCGATTGAATATTTAAAGGCAATTTTCCAACAAAACGCAAATATCACCCCTCACGCGATTTTGCGCACGGATAATGGTTACACAAGCGCCACCCCGCGCGCAAACTTTCTTGGCGCAACACAGATTCGAAAAAACATAAATAAAGGTGACTTTAAGTCTATCGAAAACTTTGTTTCGGCCGATTGTTTAACGACGCTTAAACAAGCCCCTAAGGTTGACCAAACGGGCTTAAACAACCTTATCTTATACACTCTGCGCACAACTCCCGCCTCACAATTAAAAAAATTATTTGACGTAACCGAAGGCCTTGAAAACCTTTTACAAAACGCTGCAAAGTCAAGCGTAACCCTGAATGATACCATAAAAAAGTGCGTGTGCAAACGTTACCGCGAGGCTCGCATCAGGCGCCTTACCCTTTACGCCGCCCTTGGTTTAACCAAGTCGCTCGCAAAAAAAATAGAGGCCGAACCCGCCTGCGTCAAACTGCTTGCAACCAAGCGCGAAAACAAACCCCTGATTTCCTCTTTCGCTTCGCGCGCAACAGTGATTATAACCAACGCCGATTACAACGCTGCCCAAAGCACAAGCCTTGTTTTTGACCAAAAAGCCGCCAACCTTTACGCAGCCTTTTCATCCGCCCCGCACGCCCAAGACCGCACCACCGGCACCCTCTTCCTTTAACCGCCACCGCTGATAAAGTTGAATGTTGAATGTTGAATGTTGAAATGCGGCCGATATTATATTGTTATCACAGACTACCATATGTACTCCACTGTCATTGCGAGGAGCGGACGCGACGTGGCAATCCCATTGTTAAACTTTAAAAACAAAAAGCCATACTAAAAACAAAATGATAGCTTATAAATAATTTGTTTCGCCTGTTTTACTTAAAGAACTGGTCGATAAGTTCTTGGCGCAGTTCGCGGTAATCGTCGGCCGAGATGATGTCTTTATCGCGCAGCTGCCCTAGGCGCGCAAGCCGCGTTTGAAGCGACGCAAAGTCAATCGTTTTTTCGCTGCCCTTATAAACCAGTTTGTATTTAGGGGCAGGAAGCATAAGCATTTTTTTGTCTTCTTCGGGGGTGATTAAGCCGTTTTTAACATCGTGGTTAAAGGCAAAAAGATCGATACTTACGCTCATCAGCGCGAAAAAACTTACCGCCAAAATGCCGATACCAAAATATCCAAAGTTGCACGACAAAAACGCCTGCCCCACCGCGCTTATATCCGCATACGTTTCAAAAATCAAAAACGCGCCCACCACGCAAAGTGACAGATAAACAAAAATCGCGCAAACAAGTTTAAACCGCCCGCGCTTATAAACATAACTTTCGGTTCTTGATTGGCGAAATTGACTTACTCCAAGTTTGATACACATCAGGCCAAACAGCAAGCACGCAAGCCCGATTACACCCACCACCTCTGGAAAATTGCATAAAACGCCGAGGTTTGAAAAGTTGTTAACAATACCCTCAAAACTTAGAAACACAAACGCAAAAATAAGCCCCGCGGCAAGCGCAAAGCTTAAAATGCCCGAAACTATCAAAAGCGCGCGTGTTTTTTTCATTTCTTAAATTTTGCCCACGCCGTCGCAAAATATACCCATTAGGGCAAAGTTGAAAGTTTAAAGCTTAAATTATGAAACAATCAAAAGTGCAACAACGGGGATTTCGATGATCAAAAGTATCAAAAGCGCAAGACTAACCCATCCGGTGGCTTTTTTGTTAAGTTTAAGTTGGCAGATTGTGTACACCAGCGCGTTGATAATCCCAGGCAAAACCATACCGATTAAGCATGCGCCAAGCAGCACCAAAACAAGCACGGCCACAAACACGCTTGACGAATTAAGCGCTTCTATCGCCCACCTAAGCCCCAATAAAATAAGCGGCGTTAAAACCAGCAAAACTGACGACCAGATAATACCCCTTGTCCCGAATTTCGTTACAACAGGGCGCAACTCGGGGTCTTTTTTGATAATCTTGTAGTCCGTCGTGATGTCAACAAGCCCAAACAAAAAGTGTAAAAATCCGTTTTTATCCATAATCTCCTCCTTTTAAATTTTAAATACCTTATTATTACGCGCGATTTCGCTTACAAATCCACTTAAAGCATCAACGTCTTGTTTTACCCGTGAAAATGCAGTCGCGTTAAGCGTTTTTGCACGCGAACTTATCGCGAAAAGGTTTTTATAAGGCGCCGTAAAATACAGCGTATGCCCGCTTAAAACAATTTGAATGTTTCCAAACGATTCTTTAAGCTGCTTTAATTTTGCCATAACCTCAGGGGTTAGGATATATCGCGCCTCGATTTGGTCATCACACCAAACCTTAAATGCGTTGTTAAAGGCAATGTCTTCAAGGCGTACGCGTTCAAGCTTTCTTTTTTCAATTTGGCGGTGATTAATAGTAAGCGTGTGTTTAAATTTAAACGGAAAGTCAATATAGCCAAACACTCCGTTAAAGATTATTTGAGTATGCTTATCTCCGTCTTTATCGGTGTATTCATGCTCTGCACATATGTCAGACACGTTAAACCAGTTATTTGATGCCGTTCCATCGTCATTCGGCACGTTGATGCGCAAATAATCTTCGCCTTCATAATTATCAACAGTTTCGCCCGTATAGAACGGCGAGGTTGTGAAATTATTTCGCGAAATAAAACTTTTTTGCTCATACGTATAGATTTTGCCTTTAAGTAAAAAGTCAACAGCCTTCTCTTTGTAGCGCCCAATTATGCGCGCGTTTCTACCAGAGCAGACGATTGAAATTATAGCGCCAACAATAATAACAATCGTACCCAAAAAGTTTATCCCAATAGCACTTGAAATAGGGTCAAAACTATCATTCATCATCATTATAACAATAAAAACAAACGTCAAAATGGAAATAATAAGCCCTATTACCCATATAATCGTGCCTATTTTTTTGCTTTTTTTGTTACGCTCAAACTCACCTACGTCCGCGCCGTCAAGAGCGCTGCCGATAAACTCATCAAACCCGTTTTTCATCTTACAACTCAACCTTTACCGCTATTCTTTCGCCCGCGTCAATCTTAAACAGTGGCTCTTTTTTAAATTCATAAAGCTTAGCAATAATGTTGGTTGGCCAAACTTCAAGAGCCGTGTTATAAAGGTTCACGTTGCTGTCATAAAACCTGCGCGACGCAACAATTTTGTCTTCAACCAACACCAACTCGTCCATAAGGCTTTTAAAAAGTGCGTCGGCTTTAAGCTGTGGATAATTTTCAGCAATTGCAATTATATTGCGCATTTTTGGCACTATCGCGTTGGCGTATTCAAGTTTTTGCGCCTCGTCGGTCGCCTCTATCGCCTGTTTGCGCAGTTTGGTAATCTCGCTAAACACCTTCTCTTCGTGTGACGCATACCCCTTAACCGTCGCAACAAGGTTAGGGATAAGGTCAAAACGCAGTTTAAGCTGAATGTCGATAAGCGCCAAACTCTCCGCCACCTTATTTTTGTATCTAACCAACTTGTTATAGCTGCTAGTAATAAAACTTAGCCCCGTAACGCCAACAACAAACAACGCCACTGCCAAAAGAATCATTATTGCATTAATATCAAATGAAATCATACTGACCGCGCCACACACAATGCCCGCCACCAATGATAATATGAAAAACGCAATCAATACGCCCCGTGTAAATCTATTCATTTTTAACTCCTTTAATTTGTCCGCCTGACAAATTCTTAAACTTTTGACCTGTTTTTACTGCCTTTTGGCCTGCCTCGTTTTTTTCCAACATCTTTGGCCGCCTCAGCCGCCATCAGTCTTTGGCTTTTGTCTTTATTCTTACTGCCCGCCGGACGCCCACGCTTTTTGGCCACGCCATTTACAGCTTTTGTTGCGGCGGTTTTCTTTGTTTTATTCTTACTACCAACTGGTCGCCCACGCTTTTTGGCCACGCCATTTACCGTCTTTGTTGCGGCGGTCTTTTTTGTTTTATTCTTACTACCAACTGGTCGCCCACGCTTTTTGGC
>USTX01000073.1 GCA_900557655.1 uncultured Eubacteriales bacterium | reverse complement strand
AACGCCGCGTGCCCTGGGGTGTCAATAAAGGTAATCTGCTCGCCTTTAACCTTGATGGTGTACGCGCCAATGTGTTGGGTAATTCCGCCCGCCTCGCCTTGGGTTACGTGCGTTTGACGGATGCGGTCAAGAAGTGACGTTTTACCGTGGTCAACGTGTCCCATAACAGTGACAACTGGTGGGCGCTTAGTAAGGTCTTTCTCGTCCTCCGCATCGGCATTGTGCATCTCGGCCATTTTTTCTTCAAACGTCTTGTCAAGTTTCTTTTCAAGTGTTACGCCAAGTTCGCTTGCGATAAGCTCTGCACTATCAAAATCGATGTTAGAGTTGATGTTAACAATCATACCAAGCATCAAGAATTTGCTCATAAGTTCGGTAACTGGGCGGCCAATTTTTTCAGCCAAAAGTTTAACGGTAAGATTCTCCGTAGTGATAACCGCGTGGTCAACACGAGGCGCAACCACCGTTTGCGTTTCTTTCGCCTTTTTGTTTTTGCGCTTTCCGCCAGACACAAAATCTTCGTCCATAAGGCTGGCGTCTTCAACGTACCCGCGCATAACAAGCGCCTTTTTATTCATCGACTTTTTGTCATCACTGCGGTCAAAGGTCTTTTTCTTGGTTTGATGGCTTACGTCTTTTTTAACAAGGGTTGAAACGTCTAACGCCTCGGTAGGTTTAAGCCTTGGCGTACCCATTGGCCTATTTGCTACATTCGTGCGCGCTCCATTTGGCCTTGCGCCATTAGGCCTGTTTTGACCTTGTGCGCCATAGGCACTTCTGCTTGCGTCTTGACCATTTGCGTTTGCACCAAATCTTTGATTAGCACCAAACGGACGAGGATTGTTGCCTTTATAGTTTGGGCTTACCCCGCCGTTACGATATCCGCCCGCCGCGTTCATGTTGTTACCAAAAACACGCGTTTGGGTTTGAGGACGCGATTGTGGCGCATTAGGTCTTGCTTGTGTTGGCGCTTGAACGGGTTTAGCAGTTGGCGCTGGCTTGGTTTCAACATGTGCTTCTGCCTCTGCCTTTAATTTTGCTCGCTCTGCTGCCTCGGCTTGCGCCTTTTGCTCGGCCGCGCGGGCAGTGAGTTCTTTTTGTTTAACACGCAAAGAAACAAGGGTCTGGTCAACTCTTGTTCGTGCCTTTTTAACGTTGGCAAGCAGTTTGGCAATCGCGTTGCCTTTTAACTGGTCTTGCACAAGTTTGATGTTTTCAAGCGTCATTTTTTCTTTGTTTTCTTGGTTTGTCAAAGTTTAGTCTCCTTGACCACAATCGGTCTTTTTGATTATTTTAAAACAAGCGTCAGCAAGGTTAATGTCGGTTATTCCAAACGCCAAAACGCTTGGGCTAAGCGTTTCAAAGGCAAGCGGAGTAACAAAAAGCACCTCACCGAACCTATTTTTAAGTTTTGAAAGCGAGTTTTCTTTAAGGCAAGGGCTTGCGAAAACTATCTTAACCGCGCGGCTTTTTAAAAGGTTATCAACCCCCAAAACGCACGCACCGCTTTTTCGCGCAAACCCGATGTAACTGTTAAGTTTATTCACCAACCGTCTCCTCTAACTCGCGATAAATTTCGGGCGCAATCTCACACTTAAACGCACGGTTAAGCGCCCTTTGTTTTATGGCCTTTTTAACGCAGTCAGTATTGTTACAAACATATGCGCCGCGACCCATCGCCTTGCCAGTTTTATCAAGAATTACGCCGCCGCCCGAGAGTTTAACAAAACGAATAAATTCATTTTTATCTCGCCCCGCTCGGCAGGCAATACACATTCTTTGTGGCGTTTTTTTCATAGTTTCTCCTTTAGTCAAGGTCAACAAAAAGTGAACCAGCGTCGTCAGCGTCCGTGCTAACCGTGCTGTCAAGTTCGGCCTGCGCCTCAGCTGCGCGGCTTGCACTTTCACTTTTAACGTCAATCTTCCAGCCTGTAAGTTTAGCAGCCAATCGCACGTTTTGACCCGCCTTGCCAATAGCAAGCGAAAGTTTGTCATCTGGCACTATTACCTTAGATGCCTTTAAAATCTCGTCAATCTCAACGCTTAATACTTTGGCTGGGCTAAGCGCGCGGGCAATGTATTCAAATGGGTCATCGCTCCAAATGATAATGTCAACCTTTTCGCCGTTCAATTCGGCAACGATTGCGTTAACACGAGCCCCTCGATTACCAACGCACGCACCAAGCGCGTCAACATCAGCGTCATTAGAGGCGATGGCAATTTTGGTTCTGTACCCTGCTTCACGAACAACGCCTTTTATCTCAACAACGCCAGACGCAATCTCAGGCACCTCGGCCTCAAAAAGTTTCTTAACAAAGTTAGGCACCGCGCGTGACACAATCGCCTGAACGCCGTTAAAGCCCTCGCGAAGTTTTTTAACATAAACCTTAATTCGCGCGCCAACTGCGTACTTTTCGTTAGGAATTTGGTCGCTGGTCATCATAACGCCCTCGATGGTAGTTCCGCTAAGTTCAACATAAACCGCGTCGCCCTCAACACGCCTAACAACGCCGTTGATAATCGAGTCTACCTTGTTTTCAAGCTCGCCAAATGCCATACTGCGTTCTGCTTCTCTAAGCTTTTGAACAATAACCTGTTTTGCTGTGCCCGCTGCGATACGACCAAAATCTTTTGGAGTAATTTCTTCTTTTAACGTGTCTCCTAATTTAATGGATTTTTTAAGCTGTTGCGCGTCTTCAAGAGAAACTTGAGTGTCAGGGTCTTCAACCGTCTCAACAACCGTTTTGTACGCAAAAAATTCAATTTTGTTTTTTTCTGGCGTGATTTTAACCTCAATCGACCTAGCCTCGCCATAGTTTTTCTTGTACGCCGCCGCAAGTGCCGCTTCAAGCGTCTCTAAAAAGAACTCTTTTTTAATACCTTTGTTTGCTTCAAGCTCATCAAGAGCCGCAAATAAATCTTTGTTAACCATTTTTTCTCCTTAAAACTCTATGAATTTATTAAGTTTAGATATATTTTTTCTTTCAAGCGTAACCGCGCCGCCAAGAGTGTCAAGCGTGATTTCACTTTGGGTGTAGCCCGTCAAAACGCCCTCAAAATGTTTTCGCGCGCCCACCTTTACAAAAGTGTTTGCTTCAAGTTTTTCGCCCATATTGCGTTCAAGGTCAGCGTCGGTTTTAATCGGTCTGTCAAGCCCCGGTGAAGACACGTTTAAGATATAATGCTCGCCTTTTGTTGGGTCAAGCTCGTCAAGCGGCGCGTCAATGGCGTTGTGAACCAAAACACAGTCATCAAGGCTAACCCCACCCTTTTTATCAATAAAAATCGTAAGATTGTTGCCGTCTTGCTTTTTGGCAAATTCAACTTCAACAATGTCATATCCAAGCCCGCTTATAATCGGCGTAAGCGCGGTTTGAACGTCGTTAGAAATAGACATATTCCCCCCAAACTTATCTCAAAAATTTAGGAGAGACAATCGTCTCTCCCATCAATAAGCCTCAATACACTTGTATTATACCCTAAATTATGCCCAAAATCAAGTATTTTATGAAACTTTTTTAAAGATAAATTTTTCATCTTCATAGACGGAAATGCTTGATTCCAGGGTGAGTACGTCCGTCATTTCTTCATTTTTAGCAACAACGGTCACCGCCGCGTCAATCAGCCCTGCATTAAGCGTGGTTGTGTGGCAATCCCATTGTTATAGGCTGAGATTGCCACGTCACATTCGTTCCTCGCAATGACAACATTTGCTCCTCATCATGACAAAAAAATACTTTACGTTAATTGTAAAAACTTAACATAAAGTATTTCTTAAAGATATTTATTTTTACACTTTCATTTCAAAAAACCAGCCGCAAGATAAGCAATACTTTTTGCCATTCTTGTCAATAATAATCGTACCGTGGCTGCCCGATGTTACATCGGTGGTTGCGCCGCAATCTGTGCACTCGCCGTGGTGAATGGTCACGCAGCCTTGTGGTAGGTCGATAACCTCAACGTGGTCGTGATTGCAGCCCGCGTTTTCGCTGTTATACCCGCAGTTTGTGCAGATGCTGCCCGCGAATGTGTGGCTGGTGTAAACATAGTTATCCCACCATTCTTTGCGACAGTCACTGCACGTGTGGTGCGTACAATCGGCGTAGCAATACTGCTCGTCAATCGCGCCATCTTTCCCGTCAAGGTGAAAAATGTGTTCGTTTCGGGTAGTGGTATGCGCGTGGCTGCATATGGTTTGTCCACCCGAAGCGCCGCCCGTTTGAGAGCC
>USTX01000072.1 GCA_900557655.1 uncultured Eubacteriales bacterium | reverse complement strand
TACTTTCTAAAGAAGAAGGTGGAAGACATACTCCATTCTTTACAAACTATAGACCTCAATTCTATTTCAGAACTACTGACGTTACTGGTTCTATCGAACTTCCAGAAGGTACTGAAATGGTTATGCCTGGCGATAACACAAGAATGACTGTTAAGCTTATCACTCCAATCGCAATCGAAGAAGGTCTTCGTTTCGCTATTCGTGAAGGCGGCAGGACGGTTGGTTCTGGTGTTGTTTCTAAGATCATCAAGTAAGTAAAAACCGCGAATTTGCGCGACTAAATTCAGAAAAGACAACGTCACTAAGCGTTGCAGCCGAATGAGGCTAGCTACCGCTTAGATGACAACGTCTTTTCTTTTTTATTAATCACAAATTCGCGGTTTTTACACGTGACTAAGATAAAAAATTGTAAAACAGATTTGGGGCGATAAAAGGCAAAATTGCGAGGCGAAAACCGAACGCGAGTACGAAAGTACACTTTTGGGTATCGGTTTTTTTATTTGTGTCATCTTCATCCAAATCTTGCGATCTTTACACGTAACTAATGTTATATGGGTGTAAAATAAAGTGGGGTGATAAAAGGCAAAATTGCGACCGCTTTTTGAAATGAAAAACGGTTGTAATTCAACTTAATAGTGCATACACTTAAACAAAGGGGTGGGTATGGAGTTTTGGGCTTGTGGTTTAAGCAGGGTATGCAAAGAATTGGATGTTGATGGGCGCGGGTTAAAATCGCGCGATGTTGAAAAACAAAAAGCGCAATTTGGGACTAATGAACTTGAAAAACAGGCAAAAATTAGTCTTTTTGCGCGTTTTTTTGCACAATTTAAAAATATGATGGTAATAGTGTTGCTTATCTCGGCAGTGATAAGTGTAACGCTGTCTTTGGTTAAGGGGCACTATGAAGACTTGTTTGAGGGCGGCATAATTTTTGCCATCGTTATTATAAATGCCATTATCGGCGTTATTCAAGAGAAAAAGGCCGAAGACAGTTTGGCGCTTTTGGCGCAAAAAACGGGCACGCATACCCCAGTCTTTCGCGATCAAAAGTGGCAGATTATTGACACAAAAGAGGTTGTGGTTGGCGACCTTGTTGAGTTAAAGGCGGGTGACTATGTTCCGGCGGATATGCGCTTAACAGAAACTCACAACCTTAAATGTGATGAAAGTTCTTTAACGGGCGAAAGTCACGCGGTGTTTAAAGACGCAGATGTAATTTGTGACGAAAAGACACCGCTTGCCGACCGCGCAAATATGGCGTTTTCGGGCACCAATGTAACGTTTGGCAAGGGCACGGGCATTGTTGTTAAGGTTGGCCGCGCGACGCAGATGGGCGCAATCGCAAAAATACTTAACAAGCAGATTAAAGACAAGTCGCCGCTTGAAAAGAACATTGATAGAATTGGCAAGATTATAACGTTTGGTGTTTTGGCGATTGTTGCGGTTGTGTTTATTACCGAGCTTATATTTTGCTCGCGCCTTAATGTTTTAGAGGCATTTTTAATATCCGTGGCGCTGGCAGTCTGCCCGCGGTTATAACGATAATTATGGCGCTGGGTGTAGAGCGGCTTGCAAAAAAGGGCGCGATTGTTAAAACCCTTAACGCCGTTGAAACGCTTGGCTGCTGCAACATTATTTGCAGCGACAAAACGGGCACGCTTACCCAAAACAAAATGCAAGTTAAGCATATCTACACTGGCGGAAAGCTGTTTAGCGCCGACGAATTTAACGCAAATCAAAATGCCAACATTATGCGTGCCATCGTTCTTTGCAACAACGCAAAACTTTCCTCCGGCGGCCAGATTTTGGGCGATGCGACCGAAACCTCGCTTTTGCGATTTGCGTATGACAAAAAAATAGACATTGACGCCGCAAATATCAGTTGCCCGCGCGTGATTGAAGTTCCGTTTGACAGCACCAGCAAATCGATGACAACCGTAAACACAATTAATGGCAACAACGTGATTATAACAAAGGGCGCATTTGATTATCTTTTAAAGGATTGCTCGCAGATACTTATTAACGGGCGCGTTGAGGCGCTGTCTACCAAACTTAAAAATGACTTATTAAGCATTCACAAATTTATGGGGCGGCAGGCTGAACGCATAATCGCGGTCGCTGCGTGCATTGTTGAAAAAACGCAAAACGACGCTCAAAATCTTGAAAAAATGGCAAAAAACAGGCAAAATATGGTGTTTTTGGGACTTTTTGGCATTGTTGACCCGCCGCGGGCCAACGTTAAACATAGCATAAGCAAGTGCGTTCAGGCTGGGCTGAAACCAATAATGATAACCGGCGACCATCCCGATACTGCGCTGGCCATTGCTAAAGAAATCGGCATTGCAAAAAACGAGGCCGAGGTTATAACGGGGCAAGAGTTGGCGGCTTTAAGCGTTAAACAAGTGCGTGAAAAACTTGGGCAGTTTTCGGTATTTTGCAGAGTATCACCTGAGGACAAGGTAAAAATCGTCCACGCGCTTAGGGGGCAAGGCCATGTTGTTGCGATGACGGGTGATGGCGTAAACGACGCGCCAAGTTTAAAAATGGCCGACATTGGCGTTGGGATGGGGTCGGGCACTGACGTAACCAAATCTGTCAGCGACCTGATACTTACAGACGACGATTATTCTACTATCGTTGTTGCCATCGAAGAGGGGCGAACGATTTACAGCAATATTCAAAAAACTTTGCAATTTTTGCTTTCAACCAACGCGGTTGAGGTTTTGGGCATATTTATCACGGCCTTGATTATGAAAAATGCGGTATTTTTGCTGCCTAGCCAGATACTGTTTATCAACCTTATAACTGACAGTTTGCCCGCCTTTGCCCTTGGCCTTGAACCGCCTGAAAAAGATCTTATGAAGCACCCGCCGCGCATCACTAAGCAATCGCTTTTTGCGGGAGAGGTGGGCACCGCAATAATCTATCAGGCCTTTGTTCAAACGCTTATCGTTTTGGTTATGTTTGTTGTTGCAAACGCAAAACTTGGCAATGAAATCGCCAGCACTATGGTATTTTTAACCATTTGTTATATGCAAATCTTGCACGCAGTTAACTGCAAAACCAACAAAAGCTTGTTTAAAATAAAGCCATTTGCCAACATTACTTTTAACCTTAGTTTTATCGCTTTGTTTGCGCTTATAACGGCGGTTGGCGTTATTCCAATTATGCAAAAAGCCTTCAATATTGTATCTCTAAACCTTACACAATGGCTAATTGTTGCATTTTTTAGCATTTCTATCATTCCAGCTGTTGAATTTTGCAAGTTTTTATTGCATTTGGCCAAAAAATCACGCAAAAACACCATAAATTCCGCAAAACCAATCAAAAACGCCGCCAAAACCGCCTAAAAATGCAATTAAATGACCATTTTACAGAAACCCATATAAGGAATAAATATAAACAAATTCAAATTAAACATTACCAATAAATTAAACAAAATAAAAAACTCTAACGCGATTGTTAGAGTTTTTGTTTTCTAAAATTTTTGATAATAAATTAGTGTTTTATTAATTTTTAATTACTTTAATTAATTTTTAATTGGTTTCATTGTTGGGAACAATATTACGTCCCTTATTGATTCACTTTCTGTAAATAGCATACATAATCTATCTATTCCATATCCAATTCCGCCTGCTGGTGGCATACCATATTCTAGTGCTTGAACAAAATCATCGTCTATCATGTTGGCTTCTTCGTTTCCTGCTTCTCTTTCTGCCATTTGTGCCATAAATCTTTCTTTTTGATCTATTGGATCGTTAAGTTCTGAATATGCATTTGCGTATTCTCTACCACCTATAAATAATTCAAATCTTTCTACTAATCTTGGATCTGATGGCTTTTTCTTTGTAAGCGGAGAAACTTCAACTGGATAATCAATTATAAATGTAGGTTGCATCAATGTTTCTTCTACTTTGGCCTCAAATACTGCATTTATAACATGTCCTCTTACCATATTGTCGTTTTCTAGCTCTACGCCGATGCTCTTTGCAAGCGCTCTTGCTTCTTCATCAGTATTGGCCTTATTGAAATCAGCGCCTGTAACTTCTTTTATTGCTTCTATCATAGGTATTCTCTTCCAACCTGGTGCTAAGTCTAAATCTAAACCTTGATAATTTATTTTTGTATCTCCCGTTAACTTTTTAGCAAGTGTTGAAAAGATTCCTTCTGTAATGTCCATCATATCGTTATAATCTTCATATGCTGCATATAATTCAACTGTTGTGAATTCCGGATTATGTTTAATATCCATTCCTTCATTTCTAA
>USTX01000071.1 GCA_900557655.1 uncultured Eubacteriales bacterium | reverse complement strand
TGAAAGTTGAAAGTTGAAAGTTGAAATGTGGATGAGATTGCCACGTCACTGCGTTCCTCGCAATGACAATTAGTAGTAGACCATTATAGTAGCGACGTCAGCAAGTGTAAATATATTTACAACGAACACTGACCGAAATAAACTCTTCACGCGCTAGCGTGCTCGCCAAGGATTTTGGTACAAAATGCGCAGGCGAAGAGGAGCAATCAAGCGATAACCAAGGCCACACCTACGTTAGTAGGGCTGGCCACAAAATGAGCTTGCATTGCGACGAGGTGGTGAGTGGAAATATATTTACGCGAGTATTAAAGATAAAAACACTAAAAAATAAATAGCCGCATTTCAACTTTAAACTTTAAAAAAGTTACCTTCTAAGGCGATTAAGATTTCGTTATAAAAAGTAGGTAAAAAGGGATTTATTTCTTCTATGACCAATGTGAGTAGGAGGTTAATATTTTTAAAGCTAGGTGTATTTATATAACTAATTACTTATTTATATATATTTTTAGTTTCTTTCTAAATTTCGTTGTTTTATGATAGCGCGGGTGCGTGCGGGCGCTTATTATTACTTTTTAAAATTTTTTAAGTAGTAGTAGTATTAGTAGGCGCTGTTAATATGTTAAAAAGTCAAAAAACACTAGGAAAAACCTAGTGGAGCGCTGTTAATAATAAGAGCTAAATTTTCTACAAATATCACCAAATTTGTCAAAAACGTGTTAAAAACTTCTTTAATGTGACAAAAAGTTTTCAAAAAAAATTTTAAGCACCTTGTTTAGTTTTGCTTTTTGATTTTTTTTGTGATAATATAAGTTCGGCGGATTAGTTATTAACAATTTTAAAGGATAATTATTGAAAAGATATATTTAGCATAAAAGCAGATAATTCTATTAACTATTACTGTTTTAAGGAAACAAAATGAGTAAAAAACCCGAAAAAAAAATTAAAACGAATAAAAAGTTTAAGTACCTGTCGTATTTAAAAAAATATAAAAAGCTCTGTTTTTGGGGGCCGTTTTTTAAAGCCGTTGAGGCGCTTACTGAAGTCATTATTCCCTTTATGATGGCCTTTATTATTGATGAGTATATCGCAAGTGGAAATAAAAAAATGATATGGACAATGTCTGCTGTGATAATCGGTTTGAATGTGATTGCTATTATCTGCGCTTGCCTTGGCCAAAAGTTCGCCTCCGTTACAAGTGAGTCAGTAGGGCGCGATATGAGAGATGATATTTTTACCCATATTTCAACTTTTTCACACGCCGAACTTGATAAATACTCTACTACCGCGCTTTTAAACCGCACCATTTTTGACGTCTATCACCTTCAAGAAGGTACAAGTATGATTCTAAGAGTTGTTATGCGCGCGCCTTTCTTGTTTGTTGGCTCTACCATTATGGCAATGATTGTTGATATTAAACTTTCACTTATATTTTTAGTGGTTGTTCCCCTTTTACTTGGAATAATTTTTGCGGTTATGAAAAAGCTTGAACCCTTACTTGTTGAAAGTAAAGCCCGCGTTGATAAAACCAGTAAGGTCACCCGAGAGAACTTGTCAGGTGTACGCGTTGTGCGTGCTTTTAATAAACAAATCTATGAAGAAGAGCGTTTTAAAAACACAAATGACGCTTTGACTGAAATTCAACTTAAAGAGGGCCGCCTTTCTGCCCTCCTGCAGCCCCTGATTTTTATGATTGTCCAGATTTCTATCATCATTTTAATCTATGCAGGTGCTTTTCAAATTAACACAGGTTCGGGTATGACCCAAGGTCACCTTATCGCTTTTATTAACTATTTTGCCCAGATTAGTATGGCACTTATCTTGATAGCAAGGCTTATTACCATGTTTACGCGTATGAAAACAAGCGCCACTCGTATCGAAGAAATTATGCAAACCGAAAACTCAATTATTGACCCAACAAACCCCGTTAAAATCGACGAAAATGCCTTTAACGCTAGCGTAGATTTTGAGAGTGTTAGTTTTAGTTATTTAAACAATACTGAGTTTTTAGAAGACTTTAACCTAAACGTCCCAGAGGGCGCCACCATCGGCATTATCGGCGGCACGGGCAGCGGAAAGTCTACTATTGTTAACTTAATTGAACGCTTTTATGACCCAAAAAAAGGTAAAGTAAAAATCGGCGGTGTTGATATAAAAAAATATAAGGTTGAAGATATTCGAAATATTATTGGTATCGTGCCCCAAAACCCCACCCTTTTTGAAGGTACAATCAGGTCAAATATGCAATGGCGAAAAGAAAACGCATCTGACTCAGAGATAATTATTGCGCTTAAAATTGCGCAAGCATATGACTTTGTTGCTGCTTACCCAGACGGCCTTGACCATAAGGTAAATCGCGGCGGAACCAACTTTTCAGGCGGCCAAAGACAAAGGCTTACCATCGCCCGCGCCCTTGTAGGAAAACCTAAAATTTTAATACTTGATGACAGTTCGTCTGCCCTTGATTTTGCAACTGACGCAAAACTAAGGCAGGCGATAACGCGAAGTTTCCCGCGCCTTACTACTTTTATCGTAAGCCAACGCACAAACTCGCTTAAAGCGGCGGACAAAATCGTTGTGCTTGACGCGGGTAAAGTGGTAGGTGTTGGCACACATAAAGAACTGATGGAGTCTTGCCCTGTTTACCTTGAAATTCATAGGTCACAAAACCAAAGGAGGGCAAGTAATGGTTAGACTATCTTTAAGTCAAGAGCGCGACAAACTTAGTAAAGAGCGCCGCGCTAAGTACCTTTCAAAAAAAGTCAACTTCTCTACATTTAGAAAAGTTTGGCATTATGCTGCGCCTAACCGCGGGTATATGTATCTAACATTTATTTTTGACCTTTTAAACAGCCTTGCAGAGCTTCTTATCCCAATTTTTATGGGATATGCCATAAACTGCGCTGTCGGGGCAGGACGGGTCGATTTTAACGGTTTAACGATAAATGTTTTGATTATGTTGGGGCTTGTTTTAGTGGCTGCGCTGTTTAACTGGTTGGGGTCGCTTACCATTAACGCCTTTGCGTATAAGGCAAGTTATACTTTTAGAGATTTGTTTTTTAAAAAAATTAATAGTGTTCCGCTTAATTTTATTGACACTAACTCTCATGGCGACCTTTTAAGCCGAATGGTTAACGATATTGACCTAATTTGCGATGGCTTTTTGGAGTCTATCGCGTCACTTATAAGTGGTATGATGACCATAATCGGCACCATTATTGCCATGTACCTGTTAAACGTTAAAATGGCAACGATTATTCTTGTTTTAACGCCGATGAGTATATTTATCGCGTGGTACATTGTTGCTAAAAGTAAAAAATATTTTAAAATGGAAGTTCAAACGCAGGGCGAGCTATCGGGATTTTTAGAAGAATATATCGGTGGCGAGCGCGTTGTTAAAGCTTTTTCAAGAGAACAGAAAAGTGTTGACGATTTTAAAAAAATCAACCAAAAATACTATAAAATCGGCGAAAAAAGTCAGTTTTATGGCAACCTTACTAACCCAACTACTCGCTTTATTAATGGAATTGTGTATGGCGTTGTTGGGCTTGTGGGCGCGCTGTTAGTTTTGTCAGGCGAGCCAGCGTTTACAATAGGCACGATTTCAAGTTTTTTAACCTTTGCTAACAGCTTTGGGCGTCCGTTTAATGAAATATCAAGCGAAATAAGTGATATTCAAACCGCTTTTGCTGCCGCTGCGCGTGTGTTTAGTGTTCTTGATGAAGAAGACGAACCAAGCGACGAAAACCTGCCTGAATTGCTTGACTGTACGGGCGAAATTGAAATCAAAAACGTGTATTTTAGTTACTTGCCTAAGGTTAAACTGATTGAAAACTTTAACGTCAACGTCCATGCGGGTCAAAAAATAGCCATCGTTGGGCCAACGGGATGCGGAAAAACCACAATGATTAATCTTTTGATGCGCTTTTATGACATCAATTCGGGCGAAATAATTGTGTCGGGCAAAAATATTCACGACGTAACGCGAAGCAGCCTGCGATCTAAGTTTGGTATGGTGCTGCAAGACACGTGGCTGTTTGAAGACACGATTGCAAATAATATCGCTTATGGCAACCCTAACGCGCCGATGGAAGAGATTGTGGAAGCCGCCAAACTTGCGGGGCTTGACGAGTTTATAACTAAACTTAAAGATGGTTATAATACCATGCTTGTTGAGGGCGGCGCAAACCTGTCACAAGGGGAAAAACAACTATTGTGTATCGCGCGAATAATGCTAACCAAGCCGCCAATGCTGATATTAGACGAAGCCACCAGCAATATCGACACGCGCACCGAACTACACATTCAAGAGGCGTTTGACAAGATTATG
>USTX01000070.1 GCA_900557655.1 uncultured Eubacteriales bacterium | reverse complement strand
GGAAACCGTTGACAAAAGCGGGGGGTTAGGATAAAATAGAGGTATGAAAATTAGAAAAGTTTTTATGATTTATAACAGTGGCGCTGGTAAGAATAGGTCACAAGTTCGCGCGAAAGAGATTGAAGCGCTTTTATCGGCACGCGGGGTTGATTGCGTTTTGTTTGAAAGCAACAACAAGGCGGCCGACGCACAGTTTGCGCTTATGGTTAAAGACGCGCAGGAGTTGGGTGACGATGGGCTGTGCGTTGTAGTTTTAGGTGGCGATGGCACACTTGGAGCGATTGTGCGCTCGATGGTAAATAGTGGGGTAGACGTGCCCGTTGCGGTGTTTCCGTGTGGCACGGCTAACGACTTTGCAACGGCCAATAAAATACCCAAAAAGGCAAATAAATTTGTTGATTTTCTGTTAAAAACAGCGCCGCAATGCACAGATATTGCGGTGGTTTCAGGCGTAGACAACGTGCAAAAACAGGCCACTTCCACCATTGCCATCAACGCGGTGGGCGCGGGCAATTTTTCAAACGGCGTGACGGTTTATAACACTAAGGCGAAAAAGGCCTTTGGCGTTTTGGGATATTATTTTGGCTGTGTACGCGAGTTTTTTCATATGAAGTCATGTGAGTTGACATTTAACTGTGACGGCGAAAAGATTAAGGCAGACACGTTGATGTTTTATCTTGTTAATTCGCCGCGCGCAGGCGGGTTTGGCCATTTCGCGCCGGATGCTAAGATAAACGATGGAAAGTTTGAGCTGGTTATCGTGAAAAAAACGGGGTTTTGGGGGTGCTTATCAGTGTTTAACGCCATCCGTCACGGTAAGGCAGACAAAAACAAGCATATCATAACGCGATCGGTTAAAAATGTTACTGTTAGCGGTGGCGAACACCACCCAAAGTTTTTCAGGTGCGATATTGACGGAAACGCGGGGCCTGAGGGTACGCTTAAAGTAAGTATCAAGCAAAACAAAATCCGCATTTTTAATAATCATAAAGATGAAAGTAACAAAAAATAAACTCGGCTGAATTTATTTGCTATCCGCCAAGCGCACTACCCTAAACAAGCGCGGAAAGCGGATGAAAAATAAAAAGTCAAACAAATAAGTCAAAATTATTTGGAAAAAAGCGTAATATTTAGTATACTCGAAGAGAATAATCGTTATAGCGATTGTAAGGAGAAAATTATGATTGAATCAAACAATGTTGAAGAAATTTTTATGGAACTTGAAATGGGGCTTGAAAAGCAAATCGAGCACTTTAAAACCGAGCTTAATAACGTGCGTGCTGGCCGCGCCAACCCACATATTTTAGACAAAATCACGGTTGACTATTACGGTGCGCCAACACCTCTTGCGCATATTTCTAACATAAGCGTTCAAGACGGCCGCATTTTGGTTATCTCGCCTTGGGACAGCAGCCTTGTTAAGGCCATCAACAAAGAAATTATGGCAAGTGACATCGGCATAACCCCAAGTGATGACGGCCGCGTTATCCGCCTTGCGTTTCCTCAACTTACCGAAGAAAGGCGTCGCGAACTTGTTAAGTCTACCAAAAAAATGGCCGAAGATAACAAAGTTATCTGCCGCAACATCCGCCGTGACGCGATGGAAGAACTTAAAAAGCTTAAAAAAGACAGCGCTATAACCGAAGACGATTTGGCGTCGTTTGAAAAAGACGTTCAAAAGTCGCTTGACGCTAAAATTGCTGAAATAGACAAGATTATGGCTAACAAAGAAGCCGAAATTATGCAGGTTTAGTACACATTTTTGTTAAATCCGCTTGACTGATTAGCAAAAAGCTAATTAGTCAAAGGAAATATTATGTTTTTTAAAAAGAAAAATAAACACAATGCGATTGACTTAAATAATTTGCCTACGCACGTAGGTTTTATTATGGATGGTAATCGCAGATGGGCGCGAAAACGCGGATTACCAACCCTTGCGGGGCACAAAGAGGGGGCAGAGGCGCTTAAACGAATTGTACGGCGCGCAAGCGAAATTGGCCTTAAAAACCTTTCGTTTTTCTGCTTTTCAATAGAGAATTTTAAGCGCAGCGAAGAAGAGGTAAACTACCTACTTAAAATGATTGGCGAGATTGAAAAATTGGTGCCTGATATGCTTAAAATTGACTATAAGTTTCACCATTCTGGGGACAAATCGCTGCTTCCGCCTGAAACGGTTGAATGCATTTCTCGCATTGAAAAGGCCACTGAAAATTGCAAAACGGGCACGCTTAACTTTCTTATCGCGTATGGCGGGCGCCATGACCTTGTGATGGCAACCAAGGCGATGATTAAGGCAAACGTTGACCCCGAAACCATCACCGAAGAGAGCATAAAAGAATATCTTACAACGGCCACGCTTCCTGATGTTGACCTTGTTGTTAGAACCAGTGGCGAGCAGCGTATCAGCGGCTTTATGCTTTATAACTGCGCGTATGCAGAGATGATTTTTGACGAAAAATACTGGCCAGACTATAAGGGGGCTGACCTTGACCGCGTTATCGCCATTTATCAAAATCGCGAGCGTCGGTTTGGGAGGTAAATATGCTAAAACGCACTTTAACTGGGCTTGTTATTCTTATTTTGCTTGCGGGCGGGCTTGCGCTTAGGCTGGTTAGCCCGTGGTTTTTTGACGCCTTTATCTTAATATTAACGTACGCGTGCATTATCGAGATGTTTATGGCGTATAAGGTGGCAAACCGCAAGTTTTTTAAGGTGCCATTGTTTTTGCTGCCAGTTGGGCTGATGTTTATTTTTAAGTGGGCAACTAGGCCGTTTATGTGGCTTATCGCCGCGTTTTTGGGGCTGTTTTTAATTTGTATGCTTAGCGAACTTATAATCTACGCAAGCCGCAGAAAGCACGAAAATCAAGAGGCAAACACCAAAGAAGGCGTGGTGCGCCCGCTGCTTGACATAACCAAAACGACGATGGCGGTGGCGGTTTACCCAACCCTTATTCTGTCGGCGCTGTTTGGCATTAACAACTTTGGCCTTAACGCGGGTTTTATTGGGCTTATTATGACGTTTGCGGTTAGTATGTTTACCGACGTTTTTGCCTATCTTTTTGGCGTTATGTTTGGCCAAAGGGGCAAGTCGCACAGGTTGGCGCCAGAGATTTCGCCTAAAAAAAGTGTTGTTGGCTTTGTTTTTGGCATAGTTGGCGGCCTTATCGCGGGCGGTGGGGGGTACGTGTTGTTTGTGTACCTTGGCTGGTTCGGAGTGTTTAGCTCAGTGAGGAATGGCGCTGCGATTGCCTTTTTTGTGGTTTTGGGCGCTGTTGGCGCGCTGCTTACGCAGATGGGCGACCTTGTTGCAAGCGCGTTTAAGCGTGAAGTTGGACTTAAAGATTTTGGCAATATTTTTCCAGGTCATGGCGGGTTTATGGACAGGTGTGACGGCCAAATGTTCACCGCGGCGCTTGTTTATTGTTTGATACTTATTGTTTTTTAAGGAGTTATGGCTTTGATTAAGATACTTTATATACTTGTTGCTATCATTGTTTTGATGATACTTATAACCGTCCACGAGTTTGGCCATTACACGTTTGGCAAACTTTTGGGCTTTAAAATTGATGAGTTTTCAATTGGTTTTGGCAAGCACGCCATCTTTCAAAAAACCAACAAAAAGGGCGAAAAGTTTTCAATTCGCCTTATCCCGCTTGGTGGGTATTGTGCGTTTGCGGGTGAGGACGAAGAGAACCCTGACCCCGGCGCGTTTAACAACCAAAAGGCATGGAAGCGCCTTATTGTGACGCTGGGCGGTGTGCTTTTTAACTTTGTTTTTGGCATAATTATGAGCGCGATTTTTTTGATGGTGTCAGGCTTCGCAGTGCCTAAGGTTTATCAGTTGGCGCCAAGCAATACCTATTTAAAAGAAGGCGATATTATTCACAAAGTTAATGGCAAAAGCCTTGAAATTTATCGCCATATGAGTGATATTACGTCTGGTATTGCGGAGGGGAAAGACATTGTTTTAACCATCGAGCGTGACGGTCAGATTATAGACATAACGGTTCAAAAACAAAACTATGACGCCTTTTATTACGTTGGCAATTTCGCGGGCGTGGCGGGCAATATCTATGACGTTGGCGGAAATGTGGTAACTGAAAGAGATCTGCGCGAATACCTTGCATCTATGTCGCCGGTTTTAAACGAAGACGGGACGTATCAAAAACTTGAAATCCCTGAGGGCACTTTTCAATATAAAGACGCCGATGGAAGTTTTAAAAACTATCTAAGCGCCGACCTTATTTCAAAGGCAGGGATATCGGTTGCGCCAAAGGGGGTAAGCCTTGGGTTTGTTTACACCAGTTACGCGCAAAGTTATGGCTTTTTTTAGTCACTTTTAAAA
>USTX01000069.1 GCA_900557655.1 uncultured Eubacteriales bacterium | reverse complement strand
TCCCTTAAATTCTATTTAAACACAATGTTTTTAATTCACGTGCATCAAATACCGCTATTTAACGGACACGATTTTAAGGTTAAACGCCCCTCCATCAGGCGTTGTTACAGACACGACTTCGCCCGCTTTTTTGCCCATAATGGCCTTGCCGATTGGCGACTCGTTTGAAATCAAACCCGCGTCTGGGTTGCTTTCAAGAGTGCCAACGATTTTGTACGTGTTTTTCTCGTCAAACTCTTCGTCATAAACCGTAACCGTGCTGCCTACCATAACCGTGCTGCTTTTCTTTTGGTCGCTTGGGATGATTTTAGCAACCCTAAGCGTCTCCTCAATAAGCGCAATTTTAGTTTCAAGTCTGCCTTGCTCCGCACGTGCCGCGTCATACTCACTATTTTCACTTAAATCACCGTATTCGCGCGCCGCTTTAAGATGTTCGCCCACCTTAACGCGTTCAACAGTTTTAAGATATTCAAGCAACTCCTCTTGCTCTTTTTTGCCCTCTTCTGTTAAATAAACTTCTGCCATAAAAACCTCCTTGCATCGTTAAACGTGACCATTATATTGATTAAATTGCGATTTGTCAAGAATTTTTGACCCCTTTTTAAATATTCATTTGTCTTGTTTTCTTGCGTGAACATAGAAACATTAAGGTTAATAATACTTTCCACTCAATCCTTTGCTAAACTCTCTAAACTTGTAAATTTGGCAAAACTGGCTAACAGTGTTAAATTTTATTGCACAAACTTTCAAAATATGCTAAAATTTCGAATTAGAGGTAATAACATGATAAAAATTTGGGCAAAACTTGAAACAAATCACCGCTTAGGCAAAAACATCATCTATGAAAGCCTTGATAAATATGACCCCGACAAGCTTTATCTTCATATCGCTGAGCTTTGTCATACGCTTGACATCCCGACCCCCGTTGTGTTAAAAAGCCACGTGATGAATTTTGACAAGTTTAATTCAACCGCCTTCACCGCGCGAGACTTTGTTGAGTCTATCGATTTTGACAGGCTGATTTTAGAGCACGTCATTGAAAAATAGTGTTTTGATACATTTCTCATGTCAAATAATATACCCTTAAAAGACGTTATTAATCTTTGTTTTTGCTCCAAAACTTAGTTTTTTAATATTTTAATACACCGCAAAAAAAGTCACCATAGATGGTGACAGAAAAACCTAATAATTTTTTTAAGTTGCGTTTTACCCTTTTTAAATGGTTTTATCAAAATAACCAGCATATTTATCGCAACATTTGTTGCTGGTAAGGCCAAAAATTGTCAAACTTGCGCCATTATCGAAATGGTCTGCGCTGAAAAGGCACCTTTTAACAAAGGTCTCGGCCTCTGCGCCATAAATTTTGCTAAATGCCGCGTTAAGCGAACAGAAATCATCAATAATAATTACAACCGACTTTCCAACGCCAACCAATGCCTTTGCTTTAAGCATTGCTGCGTTAGCCGCGCTTACAACCACGCTTGACATATCCGTAACAAGTGCCTCAAACGTAAACGCGTCGCCTTTTAAAGCGTCTTTTTTATCTATCAAAAGCTTGATAACAACGTCGCCCGTTTTGGCAATAGATTCGGCCAAATCCAGCGCAGTTTTAATATCAGTAACAGGCTGATCACGCCTTATTAAAACCTTTGACCCGCGATTAAAGATGATTTTCTCGCCGTTAAAGGTTACGTTTACCTCTTCGCCTTTTCCATCGGCTTCAAGCCTGTTGAAAACAACTTCTTCTGGTGAAACTTCTTTACCATTAACGGTCAAAATCTTGCCAACCTGCTTAATGTAGGCATTGTCATCAACATAAAGAAACTCAACAACGTCAAATTGCCTAAGGTTAAAATCAAGCGCCACGTCTTTTGGCACCATCGCGTCATCCACGCTTACAACAAACGGATACTTTGCGATAAACATCCCCGTCTCGCGAACAACAACCGTCCCTCGCTTAGCATTTGCGTTTTCAGGACGCATAAAGCAATAGTTGTTGTATTGCGGCATCTGCGTTGCAACCATCCCAAGCCCCAACGGATGCGCATTTTGCCTTAATTCAAGCATTTCAAGATTTATTGGAGAAATATCACCTTTTGGTGGCCTGCCGCGCCTGTCTTTCTGTTTATATGGCTCTTGTGACCCAGTAATAATGGAATAAATATTGCCAACAAGAGTATCTTTGCTTTGGTTTGATGGCGATTTAACCCCAACGCTGGCGCCAAGCCTTCTTAACTCATGAATATTAAGGTCAAACAACGTGTCTTTGCTAAAATTCTTATAATCCATTAGGTTCTTTACCTCACGCTTAGAATACCATATTTTTTAGCGTTTGGCAATTATTTACACAGTTTATTTATAATTTCTAATATTTTCGACTTATATGTTATCGAATTAGAGCCATTGCTCTCGGCGCCGATAAAGCAAAGCGGTGGATAAACCACGCACCACCAATTATCGCCCGTACCCGACCCCAATTCAACGATAAGCGCGTCATACACACCCTCGTCAAGAACTAACTCACCATACGCCCGCGTTGGAAAGTATTCATCCGTCATCCTCGCGCGGCTGGTATATTCAAACCCTTCTTGCGCCAAAACCGTATCCGCCACCCGCGTTACGCCGCTAAGATGGCTTTTTATAACAGCGTGCGCCTGCTCTAAGGTGTCGCAACCTGCGATAAATGGCGTAAGAAATTCAACCACCGCCTCTTTAACTTTAAGTTTAACCCGCTGGTCAACCTCGTCGTTACTGTTAGCACGAATATGAATGCGGACGTAACTAGACTTTTCAAGGGGTACTTCATCGTGCTTTTTAAACCCAACAAACGCGCCCAAAACAAGCGTTAAAATAAAACCAATAACCAAAAGTGTTAAAATTTTTTTCATACCCATTCTCCTTTTTTATAAGTATTGCCAGCAATCTGGCGCCTTAACAAAAAAAAGATAAAAAATGTCCAACTAAAAGAGAAAAAAGCAGCAAAACTTTAAAGTTCTTGCTGCTTTTTGGCGTTTGATAGGTTTTTAAAAATTAACAATTTCAGGAAGGTAAACAAATATCTTATCCCCTGCGTGCACCTCTTCTAGCCCCTCGTTCTGCGCTTTTAACATCTCTGGACGAACTTTAAGCGCCCTGCAAATGTCAAACAAGTCTTCGTTTTCTTTGGCAACAATCATTTTCACGCCCGCCTCATCTGGGCTGGACTCTTCAAGCTCCGCGCTTGAAACAAACGAGAAGTTAGCCTTTGCCTCTTTATAGGTCTGCGCTGACACATTTAAGATAACTTCAAGTTCGCTTGTCCCGCGGATTTTAAAACTGTTGACAACGGCGGCAACGTCCGTCGCGACGTCGTTCGAGTTAAGCGTGAATGGAATTTGTGCGGCCTTTTTGTCAATGCCCCCATCAAGGGTCTCAAAGATTACGTCAAGGTTAATATTGCCCGAAATTTCGCCGTCAGCCTGACTAAATGGCACGCCTGTTACCGCAACAAGCTTAATAGCGTCAAACTCTGGATAGTCTTCAAGCCCGATGCCGTAAACAATGTTATCGGTAAGCATTTGCGCCTCACCAACCTGCGTCGCCTCTATATATTCGGTTGCTAGTTTAAGCTCGCCGCTGCACGAGAACGCGTCGGGTGTAAGCGTGATCGCCTTGTCTTCAAGCGTGAACGCAACCGCCTTAACGTCAACCGTAATGTTAGCTTGTTTTTGCTCGTCGCCGTTGTCTTCAATCGCCGCCGTGACATTAGTTACGCTTAAATTTACGCTGGCCGTTTGACCATCAGTAGCGCCAAGTACGTCAAGTTCTTGCTTAAAATCAAAGGTCTTAGCAATCTCGTCAAAGCCGTTTTCGGTTTTTACCCAAAGTTTAACGATGCACGCACCGCTTACCGTTACCCCATCAGGCGCACTTGTGGCCTCACTTACTAACACGTCCGCACTAACTAATTCGATTTCTTCGTCCCCCGAATTAAGCGCAATGTCTTCGGCGATTGTAAAGGTACTAGCCGCCACCGCTGCCACGCTTTTAACCTCGGTTTCAGTTGTGCGCGCAACGATGTCTTCGTTTTCAGCAAGTGTTGAAAGGGTTGACTCTTGGTAACCAAACGCTTCAATCTCAATCACATTTGAAACAAAAATAGCATCGTCAGCAATGCGCGCTTGAGTGTCAATAACACGCGCTAAAAACTCAACGCCCGTCAAAGTTGTGTCTATTTTTTGCGTAAAGTCAAACTCGCCAATTGCGTTTGAAATATCGCCAGTTTCGTCAATAAACGCCGCGCTTACATTAACCTTGCCTGACACCATAAAGCCGTCAGCAAGCATCTCTACCGACGTCACACTGGCAGCCC
>USTX01000068.1 GCA_900557655.1 uncultured Eubacteriales bacterium | reverse complement strand
TTTTCGTCTTTTTTGTTTTTTGCGCAACAACTTTCAAAAAAGTATTTTTGCGTTGTTTTTGACTTTAATAAGATGATAAATTCGGCGCCACCTAAACATATGGAATATTTTGCGCATGAGGTTAAATCTACGCTTGATGAACTTAACGTTACGTGCGCCTTTGCGGTTGGGCATTCGTTTGGCGGACGCGTAATTGCAAAAACTGCCACAATCTTTCCTGAAATTTTTAAAAAAATTGTGTTAGTTGATAGCGCGGGCTTGCCACCGCGAAGAAGTTTGTGGTATCATATAAAGGTAAGGTGGTTTAAATTTAACGTCCGCCTTGCGCGCGCGGGGATTATAAAAAACACGCGTCTGGCGCGATTCGGCTCACGCGATTATATGGCTTTAAATAGCATTGCTAAACAGACTTTTAAAAATGTGGTTAATGAAAACTTGACGCCGTGCTTTGCGTCTATCCGCGTGCCGACCCTAATCTTTTGGGGCGAAAAGGACCGCGAGACCCCGCCCGCTATGGCTAAAAAACTTAACAAAATAATAAAGGATAGTGGTATTGTTTGGGTAGAAGGCGTGGGGCATTTTAGTTATCTTGACGCGCCACAGTTGTTTAAGGCCGCAATCTTAGAGTTTTTTAAGTAGCGGTTAAACGGCCGCTGTGGAGAAATATTGCTTAGCTTAATAACTGGCGAGCTTAAATAAATGCATGCTTGGAGGATATATGAATTTGAATTTATTGTTGGCAGAACCTGTTAATATGCCAGCCCCTTTGGGGTTTGACAGCTGGCTTACGTTTTGGCTTGTTATCGTTATTTCGGCTGTTAATGCGGCCATGCTTTGTATGGCGGGGTATCGATTTCTGCAGGTTTTACAACTATCTAACTATCGGCTTAGCGGGTACGTAAGCTGGATAAAGGAAGACAAGGGTGCGTATTGGGGGCGGCTTATTATTTTGACGTTTTTAAGTTCGGCCGCGCTTTTGATAACCAACGTGCTGCTTGAAAACTTTTTCGTTTATAAGATTATGACGTATTTGGGGCTGGTTTTCTATTTCCTATTCGTTACAATTTTTGTTGTTAATCAGTTCAACGTGCCGAAAAAAACACCGCTGCAATACACTCACCGAATGAACAGGCTTATCGGCGTTATGTTTGTTTTGATATTTACGGCGACGCTGTTTTTGCTTAATTTTACTACCATCTACGTGCCGTTTTTTAAGTATGGCGCGGTTGGGTTCACGCCTATGCTTTTGCCGATTTTTATATTGATTGCTTATTTTATCACGTGGCCGTATGAAAAGCTTAACAACAGGCATTTTATCAAACTTGCTGAAAAGAAGTTAAGCACGCGTGATGACCTTATCCGTATCGGTATAACGGGCAGTTTTGGCAAAACCAGCGTTAAAAACATTCTTGCGACGATGCTTAGTGAAAAGTACAGCGTGTGCGCATCGCCATACAGTTTTAACACGCCGCTTGGGCTTTCAAAAACAATCAACGAAAAACTTAAAGGTTCGCACCAGATTTTTATCGCCGAGATGGGCGCAAGGTATAAGGGCGATATTGCCGAACTTTGTGAACTTGTTAAGCCAAGCATCGGCGTTTTAACGGGCATTGGCAATCAGCATCTCGCCACGTTTAAAACCCAAGAAACCCTTAATGCAACTAAGTTTGAGTTGGTTGAGGGGACAAGCGGGGTTGTGTTTTTTAACGGTGATAAAGAGAGTATGAAGCCGCTTATTGACAAAACGAATAAGACCAAATTTGTTTCAAATATAACGGCGACGGACGGGCTTATTCACATCGAAAACCTTAAAACCACGCTTAAAGGAAGCGAGTTTGACCTTGTTACCACCACGGGACGGGTGCATGCTAAAACGCAACTTCTTGGCAAGCACAATGTTTCAAATATCCTTTTGTGCGCCTTTGTTGCGTTTCATCTTGGGCTTACGCTTGATGAGATTGCCCACGCGATAGTTAAGCTTACGCCGGTCAGCCACCGACTTGCGCTTATGCCATCGGCCAATTCACTTATTGTTATTGATGATGCATATAATGGAAGTGTTGAGGGGGCAAGGGCTGCTCTTGACGTTTTGGGTGAGTTTGAAGGCAAAAAGTTTGTTATAACCCCCGGCCTTGTTGAACTTGGAAGCGAGCAGTTTAATTCTAACTTTGAGTTTGGGCGCGACCTAGCGCGCGTGGCTGACTTTGTTATCATCAATGGCATAACCAACTTTGACGCGATTTCAAGCGGGCTTGTGTTTGCTGGGTTTGACCCTGACAAAATCTTGCGTGCGGGCAGCACTAAGCAGGCCGTTGAGGTTATGAGTAAGTATTCAACAGCGGGGGATGTGGTTTTGTTTGAAAACGATTTGCCAGATAACTTTGCCTAAAAAAGGAGGGCTATGGAAACAATCGGTTTTATTTTTGGCGGAAAGTCGGCCGAGCATGAGGTTTCGGTTATAACCGCAATGCAGATAATTTCAGCTTACACTAAGGAAGAATGTAACGTTCTTCCTATTTTTTTGGATAAAAGCAATAATTGGTTTGTTTTTGACGCAAAAAAGGTTGCTTTAAGTGACTTTGCGCGTGACAAACTTGACGCTAAAATCTTTACGCCGGTGCGACTTGATAAAGGTGAAAGGTGCTTGATTTTACAGCGAGGGAAAAGGGCTGAAAAGATTAAACTTGACGCGTGCGTTAACCTGTGCCACGGTGGGCTTGGCGAAAACGGGCAACTAGTTGGTGAGTTTGAGGCGTGCGGTATCCCCATTTCATCGGGCGACAGCAGTGGGCTTGGCGTGGCGTTTGATAAGGTACTTAGTAAGTTTTTATGCGCGGCGGATGGCATACCCGTTTTGCCTTGCGTTTGGTTTTTTAAAGACGAGTGGGAGAATGCGCCAACCAAGATTATAGGTGAACTTAATCGTATGAAATTTCCGCTTATCGTCAAACCCGCGCGTCAGGGAAGTTCGATTGGGATAAGTCGCGTAAACAACGCTACTGAACTGGTTTCGGCCGTGCGCGTTGCTTTTGAGTTTGATAACAAGGTTTTGGTTGAACATGCTATTGAGAATGCTCGCGAGTTTAACTGCTCAGCGCTTGGAATGGCGGGCGACGACGTGATGATAAGCGACGTTGACGAGCCGATAAAAAAACACCAATTTTTGTCTTTTGAAGACAAATACATTGGCGATGCGAAAGGTGCAAGTATTTCAAAATTCTGCGACGCGAAGGATGCGGGTGGCGACAAAGGCGGTGATTTAAAGGGCGGAATTAAAGGCGGCGCGCTATCAGCAAGCGGTGGGCGAACCTACTTAAAAGACGTGAAACTGGCCAAAAAGGTAAGAGAACTAACGGCGCAGGCGTTTAGGCTGCACGGGCTTAGGGGGGTGTGTCGCGTTGATTTTTTGTTTGACCCAAAGCGCAAGAAACTATATCTTAATGAAATCAACACCATACCAGGGTCGCTGGCGTTTTATTTTTGGACGCGCGCGGGGATAAACACAATCGCATTTGTTGATCGCCTTATCAAAATCGCAAAAACCGCAAACGCAAGAAAGGCCGAACTGAAAGACGAGTATATAACGAAACTGCTTAAATAGGCATTTGGAAAGTTAAAAAGAGGGGCTGGTTTAAAAAAAGTTGAAAGTTTCAACTTTCAACTTTAACTTTTAGTGCTGGGTTAGTTTTGCGAGGGTGTGGTTGACTTTTAAAAGGGCGGTTTTTATAATGGCGTCTTGCGTTGCGCTTGCACCGATTAAAAGCGACTGAATTTTTTGCATTTCGGCGGCGGTAAGATAGTTGCTTTCAAGGTCAAAATCGGGGGAAATCTCAATTCCTCCGTTTTTTCCTTGCGTGCAAAAAATGGGCAGTCCTGCGGCGCTGATTTGCTCAACATAACGATAAATGGTTTTAACCGACACCTCAAACTTGCGCGCGAGTTGGACGCTTGTACACTTTTTCTTTTCAACAAGGGTTAAAATTATCCCGAATATTACAAAATTGTTCATAGCCATAATTATATGCATATGCGCAAAAAAAGCAAACAAAAACAAACATATGTTTATAAATTGTGCAAGTTGTACATAAATTTAGGTCAAAAAGGCAAGCAGTTTCTTATAAAAACACAAATAAAAGAGTTGGTTAAATTATTTGCAAATTTTTTTATAATTTTGTATATTTATTTCATTGTTACACCTGAAAATCCGGGTTATTTATAAATGGATTTTCTGATATTGTTACAAATTTTATAGAGTATATGTCACAATATAATAAATTTGCATCTTGTATTGAACGAAGTACAATATAGCTTGCTCCAACCTCTACTAATATCCCGTGTTCTATCTTCTAAATAAGTA
>USTX01000067.1 GCA_900557655.1 uncultured Eubacteriales bacterium | reverse complement strand
TGACCTATATTGGTTTACGGTGGCCTTGTCATAAATCATAAGTGGCAGGCGATAAAGTTCGGTGGTAAACAAATCTGTTTCAGGCAGATTTTTCATGGCGTTACTGAGGCTTGTCATATATGTGTTATGGTCGCCATAGACGATAAGTGTGGTGACGTCGATAAGCGCGTTGCCGTCTTTATCGGTGTTTGTACGCAGATAGTCAAGCAGGATGCCGATGGCTTTGTCAGTGTCAAGCGCGGCCGCTTTGTAGTTAATAAATTTTTCAAGGTCGTCACCACTTGGAAGAGTGTAGCCGTTGTCAGCAAGCCACTTTTTAATAGAAGACGTGATGGTGTAATCATTGTCAGTAGTCTCGTCGCCGGTTGGAGCAGCCATTGTAAGATTAGATAATACCTGCTCATAATAGCCCTCGGCTTCAAGGCGCGGACGCGAAAAATCATAACCGCCGTGCATACTTACCGTGGTCACATGGCTGTAAAATTGGTCAGTATTGGCAGGCGCAATCTGGCTGACGTACTCTTTAAAAAGGACGCTGTCTAAGAAAAAGTCACTAAACTCGGTAGGTTTGTCAGTCGCTTGGGGCTTGCCTGCAAGGTCTGGGTCGGTGGCGGCTTTGGTGATTAGGTCTTCAAGGAAGGTGCAGTTGTCAAACCCAAAGGATGGCAGCACGGTGTTGCGGCCGTAAAAATACCCGTAATAGTCATGAAAATACGCGGTGGTGACGTTTCTTCCCTCGGTTTCGGCCTGATTTTTAAGCATGTTAGGAAGTGAAAATGGCAGGTTAAGAGATCCAACGTCACTGTTTGCGCGATAGAAGGTGGTAAACTGAGTGTCTTTCGGGTAGCTGCCCAAAATGCCGATACCTTCGCTTACGTTCGTCTTGTTGCGCGCGTAAAAATTTTGAAAATTAAGCGCATTGGTGTAAAGCCAATAGAGGTTGGGGGTAAGCTTAGGGTCGATAGCGAACCACTCAAAAGACTCAACCATTATGGTAATAATGTTGTTGGTTTTGCTGATGCCAAAATAGTTATTTCCTGCGGTAAGGCCAAGGTCAGTGACGGTTTTTGCGCTGTTAATATAATTCTTTGTTTCGTCTTGTTCAGCCTTGATTTGTGCGGCGCTTTGAATGCCAAGAGACTGGTAAATATCGGTCATGTAAAGACCAAAGGTGCCGAACTTTTTAAGCGCAGAGATCTTAACGTTAAGGTTGCGGTAAAGGTAACTGTCTGACTCAAAATATTCATTATTGATGTCAGCATAGGCGGTTTCAAGATAATTTTTTTGAAGCTTAATAAGCCCAGTTCCGCATGCGAACGAGAATATAAAGGTAAGCACAAGAAACAGTGAAATGCTTTGAGAGTAATTGGGCTTTCTGTTGCCTGATTTAAGAATAAACACAAACGCCACGATGGCGGCAGTTAAGATAAGCGCCGTTACAATCACCGACCACCACTGAATAAATTTGAGGCTAAAAGCCGCGGCGGCCTCATTGCCAAGGGTCAGCATATCAAACGTAAAAATATCGCCAAAAATGTTAAAGAGGGTAACGTTGACGCAGTTGATGATGGCCTGCAAACTTAAAATCGTTATTGCGATGGCAACCTTGGTTTTGTACGCCGGGGTTATAAATAAAAGGCCGCTTATTATTAATATAAAGCCAAAATCAAAAAGAAAATATTTTGGAAGCACGCCGAAACCTAAGAACAAAAAAAGTGAGATTTCAAGCGCGAATGAAGCCAAAATAAAAGTTGCAATAATTAAATAGTCTTTTTTAAGTTGAGAATTTTGTTCCATAAATTAATTATATAATATTATTATTTTTTTTCAAAATAAAAACGCCGCAACTTGAAAATTTGTTGTGACGGATAGGTGTTGGATAGGCGGTGAAACTGGTCATAGAAAAACTATAGAGATTGCGTAATCTTGCAAACTAAAAATCGGGGATAAAAGCGGCGGAGGCAGAGGAGGCGTCTTGAATAAAAACGTTTGGCATATCAAGAGAGGTGGCCATGTTTACAAGCCGCTTATATTCAAGCGCGGTAGGGCGGGTTTTTAAAACTGGATGCGTGATTGCCTCGCCTTCAGGAGTGTATTGATTAAGAAGAGACACGTAGGTGCGCTTGCCCAAATTCTTTTCTATCCACTTTAAAATTAGAACGCCGTCGTCGCTGTTTTTTGGCAAAAGTAAGTGGCGAATGATTATCCCTGATTTTAGCAGCCTGCCCTCAAAAATATCATTTTTTAGCCACTTTTTCGCTTCAAGTAGCGCAATTTTGCACTTTTCTGGATAGTCCGCCGCCTTTGAATATTGTTGCGCGGTGGTGTTTGAAAAGTATTTAAAGTCAAACAAAAATATGTCAACGTAGCCTTTTAATGCCCTAATTGTTTCGGCGTTTTCATAGCCACTTGTGTTATAAACGATAGGAATTTTTGGCTTATAAATTTCAAGCGCTTTGATGATTTCTGGGGCAAAATGGGTGGGGGTAACAAGGTCAATGCATGCAACGTTTTGTGATTCAAGGTCGCGAAAAACTTGGGCAAGTTCATGTGGAGTATATCTTTTTGCGCAGGTGGGCAATTGACTTATTTTGTAATTTTGGCAATAAATGCACCTAAGGTTGCAGCTGGCAAAAAATATGGCGCCGCACCCGCGTTTTTCATTCTTCTTTGAGTTCTTTAAATCGGAGCTTTGCGTGTTGGTGGCCAGCGGGTTGGAAGTATTTTGTGAGATGGTGGTTGACTGATTGGCGTCATTTCGCGTTGAGGTGTTGGTCGCTTGGTTGTTGCGGATTGGGGCGGAGTCGTCATCAAAAATGTTGGTTAAAATCGGTTCTTCCCAATTGTGAATCATAATCTTGCTAATCATCGCATTTTTTGGCGACTTACAAAACCCAAAGGTGGTGGTGCGGTCAACATTGCACATTCGCGGGCAGATGTTGCAGGTATCTGCCGTGATTAATTTTTTTGCGTATTTATTCATAAGCGTATTATATAAAGAAATGAAGAAAATTTCAAGTATTTTGGCGGTTGGTGTTGCGTTTTTGCTTTAAATTTGTTAAAATATAACTATGAAGAACGAAAGTGGAAAAGTTATTAAGAAAAATGACCAATTTGTTGTTAAAATTGAAAGCTTGGGGATGAATGGAGAGGGAGTTTGCCACGTTAATGGACAAGTAGTTTTTGTTCAGTTCGCGCTGCCCGGCGAAGAGGTTTTAATTCAAATTGTTAACACCAAAACCAGAATCGCAATTGGTAAAGTTGTTAAATTTTTATCAAAAAACGAACATAGGGTTGAGCCAGCATGCCCGTATTTTGGCAAGTGTGGCGGGTGTGATTTGATGCATATGGACTATCCATATCAACTTGAATTTAAAAGAGAACAAGTACAAAAAAATCTTAAAAACATTGGTCACATTGACGTAAACGTTGATGCGTGTCAAGAAAGCAGGCCGCTTTTTTATCGAAACAAAATGTCACTGCCTATAAGCGGAGAAAGTGGCGAGACGAAGATTGGTTTTTATCGTGAAAACAGTCATGATTTAATTGAAATAGACGATTGCTTGATTACTGACAAATTCTGCAAAAACGTGATTAAAATTATAAAAAAGTACATAAAAACGCAAAATATCAGCGGTTTTTGCGAAAAAACTGGCAGCGGACTGCTTAAACATATTGTGGCAAGGAGGCTTAGCGATACGCTTACATTAACCCTTGTTACAACGAGTGATAAACTGCCAAAATTAGAAAGTTTATATAATGAACTTGTTGCTGTTTTTGACAAAGTTGTGCTTTATGTTAATATCAACAAATTAAACAATAATGTTATTTTTGGTAAAGAGTTTTTGCTTAAATTCGGTAAGCCGATTAGTGAAGAAATTTGCGGGCTTAAAGTTAATGTTAACCCTGAAAGTTTTATGCAAATAAATAATGAAATTCGCGACAAGATTTATGCGAAGGTGCTTGACGAAATTGAGGCAGCACTTGACGATTCCAACGTAAAGCGGTATGCTAAATACTTGCATAAGCTTACAAAAAACACACAGTTTATTGTAATTACCCATCGAAAGGGTACGATGGAAGCAGCGGATGTTCTGTATGGTATTACCATGCAGGAAAAAGGCGTTTCTACGCTGGTATCCGTAAAACTCATTGAAGAGCAGTTAGACAACTAAAAGTAAGGAGACAGCAATGGAAGAAAAAGTTGGATTTTTCAAACGATTAAAAAATGGACTTTCCAAAACGAGAGATTCTTTCGTTTCCGGAATTGATTCTTTGTTTACCGGTTTTTCGGAGATTGATGATGATTTTTATGAAGAACTGGAAGAATTACTGGTAATGGGGGACATCGGTATTAAAACTACAATGAGT
>USTX01000066.1 GCA_900557655.1 uncultured Eubacteriales bacterium | reverse complement strand
AAAACGGACGGTGTCCGTCGGCTTGTCGCGATGGATGCTAACATTCGGCTGGTTATTTTTGCCTTTTGCAAACCGCAGTGTGCGCGACGTGATTGCATCCTCGCCAAGAATTTGCGCAATCAGTTTATTGTTGCCCGCAATAAGCATACCGCTGCCCTCGGCCGTGGCCTCTAAAAAGATGGTAAGTTTAATCGTCATCTCTTGCCCCGCCGCCTTGGTAAGCTTAATCACCGTCCCGTCGTCGTCAGTAAAGACAACACGGTTAAAGATTATTGGGTCAGTATCTGCGGTGTCGGTTATTCCCATTTCGCTGAACTCAAACCCGTTGTTTTCATTCTCGCCAAAAACCAAGTATTTTTCAACGTACATATTGCCCTTAGAGCAGTCAAACTGGCCGCTAAGCGTTGTGCAGGCAAACGAGCCAACAAAACTGCCAAGTTTGGTGTCGTCAAAATTGGTGGCCGCCTTGCCCGTACCAAACGCAAAATACCCGTTGTATGGCGAAAGGCCTGCTATTTTTTCAAAAACCGATTTAAGCATAGTGTTATATGCAACAAAGGTTTTACCACCCGTTGTTACTTCAAATTTATTATGTAGATTGATTTTCATCTGCTTCCTCCTTAAATTTAGCATAGATTAGGCGCACTGACAAAAAGCGCGTTGCAAGCTCTGGCCCCGCAATTATAAACGAAAACGCGCCAATAACATACTGCACCTGCGCTGGCATAAACACGCGATACGTGCTTAGCCCCAGTTTGTTTATGCGCACCCGCGAATAGTCAAAACCATTGATCACGCTTTCAGGCTCGCCCGTGCTTGACCGCGGAAGATATCCCCACGCATTGTTAACCAAATGGTCAGTGCCACGGCACGAATATACGCTTTGATAATTAAACTTCATACAGATATAGTCAGTCAGATCACTATTAGGCTTGTTACACTTTTTCCCGTATGGGTCAAACATCGCAAGATAGTCTTTGCCCGCATACGCGCCATCAATAAGCGAAATATATCCCGAATAAAGCCCCTCGATATTAAACACACGGTCAACATGGTTATTAGTGTTTTTATACGCATAAGTGTGCGCGGGGTAAGCAAGCGTTTGTCCAGTTTTGTTAAATTTGGTAGACGGCGTTGAAACCTGCGCGCCCTTGCCAAGTGCCTGTGTCATCGAAATTGACTTTAAATAAATTGAGCCAAGTATGCCCATAAGCGTCCCTAGATACGAGGTAGGCAACCCCCACCCCGCGCCCTTTGACGCAACAATCGGCTTAATCTCGTCAAGCCCGCGTGACCCTACCGCCATCTTTGTTACTCCCGCGCGCGAACGCAAAACATCGCCTGTGCCTGTTGAGGCCGCAAACATCGCGTAATACAATTTTTCAGCCTCTTTTCCCTCTCGCATAAAAGCATATGGCTTAAAAAGCGGCCGCCTTTTGTTGCAGATTTCAAAGCGCCACTTTTTTTCCTGCGTTACGCTTACGCGGTAATATATTTTTGGGATTTCAACCATAATGTCGCCGGGGTCGCTGGTTAACAAGTTTATGCCCGTGCTGGTGCCATCCGCGTACTGCGTCAAGTCTTGCTGATTAAGATACGCCGTAACCTCACCGTTATTTAATATGCACGGCCTAAGGTTAACATAAGGCCACTTATCTGCCCAATCACCCGCGCTAAACACTGGCGCAGACGTGCTGCCCGTAAGCGACGCCGGCGTAAATCCAACACAATCGTCAATGTAAACAACGTCCGTATCCCAGTTTGGTGTCTCACTGTTTGGGTTAACCTCTATGCCATATTTAACGCAGCCTTCGCTTACATCAATGGCCTCAAAACTTGCAAACGCACCAAATTCAAGCGTGGTTACCTCTTGCATAACATTGTTTTTTGGCGCGAACACTCTGTCAATTACCGAAATAATCGGGTCAAGCGACAACTTATCAATGACTTCATGATGGCTATACATTAAAAGCGTTATTTCATAGCGTAAAGCAAGATAGTCCATCAGATGCCCCGTTTTTGAACTTAAAATACTTGAACAAATATAGTTGTTTTCAGTGTCATCCGTCAAAACGATATAGTTCTTATTGTCTTCGCTTACAAGCCCCGCCACCCGCACATACACCGCGTCAGGCACATTAAACTCCACCGCGTTTGACACAACCGCGCCCGAAACCCATCTATAAAACGCCTTTCCATTTTTTATATATGCCACAATCAGCCCGCTTTCATCGGGGTCGCACGAACTTTGAACGCACACGCTTGTAACGCCACTTTCAATAAAAACATCTTCGCTTGCCCCGCGATAGGTTAAAAACAAGTTCCCATCAAGTGCAACAAAGGCAACATAAAGCCGATTTGACGCGTTATCAAAAGCAATAGAGTGCGTTATGGCCGTTTTAAAATTGGCAAATTTTTCATTGTCTATGTGCGTGGTAAGCGGACTAAACAGGGCAAGTTTAAGTTGGTGGTTAGCAATAAAACTAATTGCGAAATTATCTTTGGCCATAACCGCCCTAAGTTCAATCGCCTCGCTTTTTGTGTTTGTTTTTGCGCCGATTCCTACGCAGTTAATTTCATCAATCGTTACTGTCGCCGTGGTCGCAAAAACAACGCTTAGTTGCCCCTTGCCAGTTATCGCGCTAGACGCTACTGACGAAAGGGTGACCTCTTGCTTTTGGCCTGAAATAGTAAAGTTTTTCGTGCAAACAACCATATTTTCAAAAAGCAACTTAACGCTTAAAACCGCGCCGCTTGTGTTGACTTCATTATTCTTTTGCGCGCTTGCAACAATTTTAAAAAACAAGCAAACGTCGTTAGTTTCAGCGTCAATTTGTTCAATTGAAAAAGTCGTTTCGTCGCTTACGTTAATATCAGGCGTCGCGTTAAATTCAAAACAGTTAAGCCCACTGCCGGTTACGTCTTTTGCGCCCAAAATCTGTTTTTCAATCTCGCACGCCTTTTGATAGGCAATTCTTCCAAAATCCATAATCGTTACCTTCCATCAAGTGATATAACAACGTGCGGACTAACAATTTCTGGCCGCGCACTATTAGTTAAAAATTTAAAGCTAAATCTTGCCCCAAAAAGCCGCGTAACCAATTCTTGCGGACGCGTGCTGCCCTTAAATTTAAGCCGTTTTTCGTACCCGTCTTCGTTAGTTAAAACCACCTCGCACGGCGTAAGAGTTGTCACACATACACGCCTTATCATCTTGCGTTTAGCGGGATACCCCAAGTCTGTAAGCGGCGACGTCCATTCTTTTTTTGTGGCCTCGCCAAACACTGACCCACTGTGGTCAAACACGCCAATTTTGGTTTGGTTGTCATTAAGTTTTACGCAAACACACACGCCCGAAAATTCTTCGCTTAAAACGGTGTTGATGTCAAAAACGCAAACGCCAAACAAAATGTCCGCGCTAAACGAATTAATATCAACCTCGATAACCGCGTTATTTTCAAGCGGAATCTCGTCCATTTCATCAAACCTAAACTTGCACGCAAGATAGAATTTGTTTTCAAAAAAACCAACGCACGCGCTTGTATTGTCAAGCCCCAAAAAGCCCTTGTCAAGCCCTGTAAGGATTTTCGTGCAATTAATCCCATCAAACCGATAAAGACCGTCGCTTGCAAGAAAAATAACAACGTCGCCGCACGCCATAACAGTGTTAGGATAAATTCGCCCGCTTGAAACAAACAGGTGCCCAACGCTAAAAGACTGCTGGTCAGCATAGGCCGTTATGCGCGAAATGCCAAAATCTCGAAAGACGTAAACATAATCGCCAAACGCCAAAACCTTTAAAAGCGCGCCACGTTCATCAAGCATTTGAATAAAGCCCGCCTCGGTTAGGCTTACGCTCCAATTGGTTGGATCAAGGTCGTCACTAAACCAAACCGCGCTCTTTTCGCCATCAACTGTGGCAAACAGTCGCTCATAGTGCAGTGCCATACTGGTTATGTGCGGCGCGTCGATAACCTTATATACCCCTTGCGTTGCGCCAAAAACAATCATCGGGTCAACCGCGTTCGTAAAAATCGTGACGTCGGTTGAGTTAAGGCGATAGTTAATTGCTTGTGGTGGCGCACCAAATTTAAGGTTGCCTACGGTTGTAATGTTTTTTGCAGTTTCATCAAACTGCGCGCTTGAAAGCGGAAAATAATGCAGCCGCCCCTGCGCATCAACAAACATCAATTTGTCTTCACGCGCCCCTAAGTCGTGGTTATATTTTTTAGCAAAATAGGTGCGCTTAATGTTTTTGTGCGCACCCAATTCGCTTTTAAGTTTGGTGTTTTTTTCGGGTGAATTAAAAAGGTTGTCAGCAATATCCTTTATACCAAGCCCCGCCGTAAGCGCGCCCGAATGCGATGAAAAGTTAAACGCCCGCCTCGCCTGAGTTACAGGCGAAATA
>USTX01000065.1 GCA_900557655.1 uncultured Eubacteriales bacterium | reverse complement strand
GGCTCAAGGCCGTGGCGCGGCGGTATAGTGTTTATAAATAAAGTGAGACTGCGCGTTATGCAATCAATATTTGCAGAATGCGCTGAAAGCGAGGTACGCCTCGTAAAGGTCGACTTTGGATATTACTTCGCAGGGGGCGTGCATGGAAATGACCGGAACACCAAGGTCTACAACCTCAATGTTGTAGTTTGCAATGAATTTTGCAACCGTTCCGCCACCGCCGAGGTCCACTCTTCCGAGTTCCGCAGTTTGCCAAATTACGCCGTTTTCGTTGAAAAGTTTTCGGACGTATCCTACGAATTCGCAAGACGCGTCGTTGCTGCCCGATTTGCCGCGTGCGCCGGTGAACTTGCACATTGCGACGCCCTTATTCACAAAACTTGCGTTGTTGTCTTCAAAGCAGGACGCGAAGTCGGGATCGTAGCCTGCGGTGACGTCCGCCGAAAGGCAAAGCGAGTTTTCGCGAAGTACCGACGGCAATACGCCGAAGTTTTTGGCGATTTCGTCCAGAATATCGGTGATAATCACGCACTGCATGCCCGACGTGCCTTCCGAGCCGATTTCTTCCTTGTCTGCAAGGATCGTCATAACCGTTCTGTCGGTTGCTGTGTCGAGGGTTGCCGTGATTTCGGGATAAGCACAAACTCTGTCGTCGTGACCGTATCCCGCGACGAACGCCCTGTCGAAACCGACGTCGCGAGCCTTCAAAGCAGGCACGACTTCGAGTTCCGCAGACAAAAAGTCTTCCTCACTCATTCCGTACTCTTTCATAAGGATTGAAAGCACGTTTTTCTTTACGGCGTCTTTGTCTTCGTCGGAAAGGGATAAGCCGCCGACAACAAGATTCATATTTTCCGCGTCAAAGCCTTCGCCGATTGTCTTTTTGACCTGCTCCTGCGAAAGGTGCGGCAGAAGGTCGGTGATATAAAACACGGGATCCGTATCCTTTTCGCCGATTTTAATGTTGATTTTCGTGCCGTCCGCTTTCACAACGACGCCGTGCAACGCAAGAGGAATCGTGAGCCATTGATACTTTTTGATGCCGCCGTAATAATGCGTTTTCAAAAAAGCAAGTTCGCTCTTTTCGTAAAGGGGGACCTGTTTCAGGTCAAGACGGGGGCTGTCAACGTGCGCGACGAGAATTCTCACGCCCTCTTTGATTTTTTCCGCGCTGCCCGCTTTAACGATGAACAACGCTTTGCCGCGGTTATTGAAATAAAGTTTGTCGTGCGGATTGATTTTGTCGCCGAGCTTATATTCCTTATAGCCCGCTTTTTTCAGCATTTCTACGGTATATTCGACGGTTTCCCTTTCGGTCTTGCCGTTGTCGAGAAAACGTTTGTAGCCCTCGGAATAATCGAAAATCGCCTTTAAGGTATTTTCGTCAGCCGATTTATAAATATTTTTTCTTTCGTATGTGGAATACATAAAAACGCTCCTAAAATAAAAGGAGCTTTTTTCTTTTAACTTTAATATTTAGCATGTTTCGGGGTGAATTTTACTTGCCAAGATGGGAACAATTTTGGTATTATTAATGTGTATTATTGTATATTAGGGCTTTTGTGCCCAAATGAAAACAAGGAAAACAAACTATGAAAATTATTATTGATGCATTTGGCGGAGACAACTCACCGCAAGAAATGGTACGCGGGGCGGTTACAAGCGTTAATCTTATTGACGATTTAAAGATTGTTTTGACGGGTGACGAGGCCGCTATTCGTGCCGAACTTAACAATATTGGCTATATTGGAGACGAGATTGAGGTGGTGCACGCGCCAGAGGTTATAACGTGTGATGAATCGCCAACGATGGCGATCCGTAAAAAGACGCAAAGTTCTTTGGTTGTTGGGCTTGATTTGTTAAAAAATGACGCCACGGCGGACGCGTTTATAAGCGCGGGTAGCACGGGCGCTGTGCTTGCGGGCGGGCTGTTTAGAGTTGGGCGCATTAAGGGCGTTTTAAGGCCTGCATTGGGGCCGCTGCTTCCTAACGCAAAGGGCACGAAGACGATGCTTATTGACTGTGGCGCGAATATGGACTGTAAGCCGGAATATTTGGTTCAGTTTGCGGTTATGGGCAGCGAGTATATGCGCGCTACGTTTGGTATAGTTAGGCCGCGCGTTGGGCTTATATCCGTAGGCGTTGAAGACCACAAGGGTAACGAACTGACCCACACGGTTTTTGAAAAACTTAAAGCGCTTGATTCGATTAATTTTGTTGGAAATATGGAAGCGCGCGATATGTTAAGCGGCGATTATGACGTTTTGGTGTGCGACGGGTTTATTGGCAATGTTGCATTAAAAGCCACTGAGGGTGCCGTTGCGTTTTTAATGAGCTCGCTTAAAGCTAAGATTAAAAATGCTAACTTTTTTGCTAAACTTGGGGCTGGGATGCTTAAAAAGCCACTTAAAGAGTTAAAGTGTGAAATGGATTATACCAATCAGGGCGGCTCGCCGTTTTTGGGCGTTGAGAAACTGATTATTAAGTCGCACGGGTCAAGCACGGCCAAAACCATAGTTTCGTGCGTCTTTCAAGCGTGCGAACTTATAAAGGCAAGAACGATAGATAAAATCCGTGATGGGTTAACGGCGTTAGAAAAGGAGCAATCTGGTGAAACAGCAGTTTAATTTAGCAGAGGCGCAAAAGCGGCTAGGGGTTGAATTTAAACAGCCAAATCTGATTAAACAGGCCTTTACGCATTCAAGTTTTGCTAACGAGCACCACACAAAAAGCAATGAACGCCTTGAATTTCTTGGCGACAGCGTTTTGGGGTTTATCGTGACTGACAAGATTTATTCGTGTGTTAATTTGCCCGAGGGCGAGTTATCAAAACTGAGGTCGCTGTTAGTCAGCGTTGAACCGCTAAGCGAGGTTATTGACAAGCTTAATCTTGACGAACTTATGCTTAAAGGAGTGGGAGAGAGCAAGGCGCACGCGACGTCTAAGGCGATGAAGTGTGATCTTTTTGAAGCGATAGTTGGCGCGATTTATCTTGACGCGGGGCTTGTAACAGCGCGAGAGTTTGTTTTAAGCCACCTTGGCAAAAAAATGGCCGAACTTAAAACGCGCGATAATTTTGAAGACAGCAAGACGCAACTTCAAGAGCGTTTTGTTCGCGAGAAAGTGGTTTATAATACCAAAAAAACGGGCGAAGACCACAGCCCAGTGTATGTAAGCAACGTGCTAATTGGCGGCGTTGTTTGTGGGCACGGAGAGGCGGGCAACAAGCGTACGGCCGAGATGATGGCCGCAAGCGAAGCCTTGAAAAAAGTAACAAAAGTTTAATGAGGATACAAAGTTGAAGTTTAAGAAGATAGAAATTTGCGGTTTTAAGTCTTTTGCAGACAAGATGGAAGTTAAGTTTGAGTCAGGCGTAACGGGTATTGTTGGCCCAAACGGCTGCGGAAAAAGTAACGTTGCGGACGCAATTAGATGGGTTATGGGCGAGCAAAGCGCTAAGGCCTTGCGTGGCGCGAATATGCAAGACGTAATTTTTAACGGTACGGACACGCGTAAGCGCCAGTCTTTTTGTGAGGTTTCGCTTTATTTTGATAACAGTGAGCGCATATTCCCGCTTGAATATGACGAAGTTGTGTTTACGCGAAAACTTTATCGCTCGGGCGAAAGCGAGTATATGATAAACAAAACGCCTTGCCGAATGAAAGACATTATTGACGCATTGCGAGACAGTGGTCTTGGCAAAGAAAGTTATTCGATTATAGGGCAGGGTAAGATTGACAGCCTGCTTTCAGCAAAGCCTGAGGAACGGCGCTCGGTTTTTGAAGAGGCGGCGGGAATAAGCAGGTTTAAAAGCCGCAAGATTGAGGCCGAAAGAAAGTTAGAGCGCACGAATGACAACCTTACGCGCCTAAACGACATTATTTTAGAGTTAGAGCGCCAGCTTGGGCCTCTTGCGGAGCAAAGCGAAAAGGCCAAAAAGTTTTTGGATCTGCGCGACACTCTTAAACTGTTAGAACTTAACATTTATGTTGCTCAGTTTGACAGCGCAAGCGGGAATAAAGAGGCCATCCACAACCGCCTTGATGCCCTAAATGAAGAGCTTGAAACTAAGCAGCGAGAACTTGGTGAAGTGTTGGACGCGTATAACCTTAGTCGCGAAAGCATCAATAATCTTGACTGGCAGATTGAAAAATTACGTGACGAACTATTAGACATTACCGTTGGCATTGAAAAGCAGTCTGGTCAAAGCAACCTTGTTAAAGAAAAACTAAATAACGCCAAAGATGCGGCCGATAAACTTAAATTATCGCTTGACCAAGACGAAGTTTTGTCGTCAAGCCTTGCAAATAAAATAGACCTGTCAAAAAAAGAGCAGGCGGAACTTATAAAAACTAACGACGAACTTGAAAAAACCATTGCGCGCAACAATGAAGAGTATCTTGAAATTGTTGATCGTATTACGGCGGGCGGG
>USTX01000064.1 GCA_900557655.1 uncultured Eubacteriales bacterium | reverse complement strand
CCCGGGGGGGAGGATGGTCGCATGGCGACGGAGGGGGAAATCTCATCCTTGTTAACTGCGCCACGTATCGATGATACAGAAATGGCGGTTGCAACCCAAAGTGAAGAAGATATGGGGGTTGTAATTGAAGGCGAGAGCAATGCTAATGGCGGCGTTAACCAAATGACTAACCCTAATGACGGTGGTAACCAAATGCCCAACCTTGCGGAGTTTTCAAAAGAGCAGCTTATTGAAATAATCTGCGCCAACCCTCAATTTTTAAATTTAAGTAAAAATAATTAGATAAAATTATCAAACTATAACTGAATAAACTTATTAAACTATCTTGGCCTAATCGCTAAGATAGTTTTTTGTTTTTCATAAAACACTTGATTTTTTGTGCGAGGAGGTGTATAATAAGAAAAATTTCTTTTGGGATAACGATTTTTTTACACACGTTTGGGGAAGCGTTGCATAGAGCAACTAGGTGTTTTTTGCGGTATTTTTTTGAAAAGAAGGGAATAATTATGTCTTATAAGAATTCGGTTAAAATTTTTAGTTCTAACTTTAATTGGGTTTATGTTCAGCTTTTATATAATGTTATTTGTTCGGCGTTTGTGTGTTTGGTAAGTTTTCTTATCGCGATGCCAACGATTAATCTTTTAAAAGCGGAGGGGTGGTTTGACGCGGTTGCGAGGCTTGTTGAGGCGGTGTACACAACTCCTCACGCCATAAACGCAAGTTTTAAAGAGATAATTTTGACCTTTTTTAACATTCTTTCAAACAATTTTTCGGCCTATTGGCTTAGTTATATCGGCTTTTGTTTAAGCGCGATAATATTACCGATGTATTTAAATGGGCTAAGTCGCTATGTTGTTTGCAAGATGTCTAACGCAAAGATTTCAAGCCTTACCAACCTTGGTTTTTTCAGCACGCTTTTTAGCGAGTTTGGCCGCGCGAGCAGCTATTCGCTTTTAAGGCTTTTGATTGACCTTGTGTTTTTAATGTTTGAGATTGCGTTGTTTTGCTTGTATCTTATGTTTGCTGACGGGGTGTTTTTGACGATACTTTTACTTATTATTTTGCTTGCGTTTGTGTTGTTTTTAGCTTCGCTTAAACTTACGGTGCTTGCTAACTTTGCGCCAGTTATGATTGAAGAAAACTTGCCTGCGGGCAAGGCATTAAAACGTGGCGCAACAATGTCTGGGCGCGCTTTTGGGCGAACCTTGGGCAACTCTGTTATCGTGCTTTTAACTTTGATGGTAATAAACGTATTCTTTGGCGTGTTTACCGTTGGGGTTGGATTGTTTATAACGATACCGTCAACGGGTGTGTTTATAAGCCTTTTCATGGTGACTAATTTTTATACCATGGAGGGCAAAAGGTATTATTTAGCCGATAACCTTATCGTTGAACCAAAGAAAGAAAATATAGAAAATTAAAGAAATAAAAAAGGGAAGATAGTATTAAAAAAACGGCGGCCGAAACGGGGGTCGCCAAACCTAAAAAAAGAGTGTTTTCAGCTGATGCTAACGTTGAAAACAAAACCTATTACGAAGCAGGTGGCGCTAAAAGACACCAGTTTAGGCCTCGCGCAGGGCAAAGAAAGACTAACCCAAAAACTGCGCAATCTGTTCAGACACCAAGCGCTAAGGTTTTACAAAATGGGCAGTCAGTTCAGGTAGCGAATGCACCAAAAGAGGGTGTAAAAATCGCTACATTTAACAATTTTGACCAAGACGAGATAGAACCACAAATCATTGCTAAGCCAAAAACGCGTCATAACGCGCTTAAAGTTGTGTTTTTAGGCGGCGTGGGCGAGATAGGCAAAAACATAACGGCGCTTGAATATGGCGACGATATTTTACTTATAGTCTGGGGGGTGGCGGGCTTAACGAAATCGGCAAGAACATTACAATGATTGAGTGCGAGAACGATATAATTCTTGTTGACTGCGGTATGGCTTTCCCTGACGGAGATATGCTCGGTGTTGACCTTGTTATCCCTGATTTTACGTACGTTAAAGAGAACGCGTCGCGCATTAAGGGCCTTGTTATAACCCACGGGCACGAAGACCATATCGGGTCTATCCCATATCTATTTAAAGACTTTAAGTGTCCAATTTTTGGAAGCAAGTTGACGCTTACGCTGCTTGAAAACAAGTTTAATGAGCACAAAATTCGTGGCGTTAAGATGAACGTGGTGCGTCCGCGCAACGTTGTTAAACTTGGCGTGTTTACCGTTGAATTTATCAAGGTGAACCACTCGATTGCGGGTGCGATGGCGTTGTCTATTACCACTCCTGCGGGCGTTGTGTTCCACACGGGCGACTTTAAGATTGACTATGAACCTATTGACGGCGAGATGATTGACCTTCCGCGTATCAGCGAGATTGGGTCAAAAGGCGTGTTGCTTGCGCTTTGTGAAAGCACGAACGTTGAGCGCGCGGGCTACACGATGAGCGAGAAAAGCGTTGGCCAAAAACTTGAAAAAATCTTTATAGACAATTCTGACAGGCGAATTTTTGTTGCAACCTTTTCAAGCAATATTTATCGCGTACAGCAGATTATTGACCTTGCTATCAAATATAATCGCAAGGTGGCGGTTGTTGGTCGCAGTATGATAAATAACATTGACGCGGGTATGCGAATCGGCGAGTTTAAGTTTGACAAGTCGGTTTTTATCGACGTTGAAAAAGTGCCTAATATGGATGATAAAAACGTGCTTGTTTTGTCTACCGGAAGCCAGGGCGAGCCAACCAGCGCGCTTTCAAGGCTGGCTAACGGCGAGTTCCCTAAACTTGTTATCGGCGAGAATGACACGGTTATCTTTTCATCAACGCCAATTCCGGGTAACGAAAACTGCGTAAACAAGGTTATCAACAACCTTTATCGCAAGGGCGCAATTGTTATTCATGACGACGTTCACACCTCGGGGCACGCTTGCCAAGAAGAGTTAAAGATTATACACAGCCTTTTAAGGCCGCAATATTTTATCCCAGTTCATGGTGAGTATCGTCATCTTAAAGAGCACGCTAATCTTGCTGAGAAACTTGGTATGGACAGGCACAATATCATCATCCCAGAGATTGGTATGGTGGTTGAGGTTGGCAAGCGCGGTATGAGCGTTAAGGGCAAGGTGCAGGCGGGCGAGATGCTTGTTGACGGCCTTGGCATTGGTGATGTTGGCAGCGTTGTTTTAAGAGACAGAAAGTTGCTTAGCGAAGACGGGCTTGTTATCGTTGTTATCGGCGTAAGCGGTATAACGGGCGAGTTGACCAGCGATCCATATATGATAACACGCGGGTTCGTTTATTCGGGCGAGGCAGAGGCGTTGGTTGAAGAGGCCAAGGGCGTGCTGCATGACACGCTTGTTACGCTTGATATGCAAGAGCGCGACTTTAACGAGCTTAGAAACCAAATTCGCAAGCCGCTTAGAAACTTTTTCTATAAGAAAACTAAGCGCAGCCCAATGATTTTGCCTATTATTTTTAGAGTGTAAGGCAACAAGTTTTCATTGTGGCAAAATGTGTAAAAAGGTCACAATAGGCGTAAAAACAAAGGAAGGCGTATGGAATTTAAAGGAAATTTTGAAGGTTTAATGGCCAAGGCAAGGGCGAAAGGAGTGCCGGTTATTCGTGACCAAACGGCCGATGATTTGTGCGCGTTTGTTGATATGACGGCGCCAAAAACCATCCTTGAATTCGGCACGGGGGTGGGGGTTAGTGCGATTTTGATGCACGAGGTAACTCCCGCCAAGATTGACACGATTGAACTTGACGCTGCGCGCGCAAAAGAGGCGCAAGCCAACTTTAACAAGATGGGTGTTTCGGACGACATCACGTTACACACGGGCGACGCGTTTGAGGTGTCTTGCCAAATGGTAAGGGACGGGCGCAAGTTTGACTTTGTTTTTCTTGACAGTTCTAAAGGGCAATACATCAAACTTTTGCCCAATATTATAAAGTTATTGAACCCGGGCGGCACGATGTTTGCTGACAACGTGTTGTTTAGGGGTTTTGTTTATGGTCAGTGCCCGAAAAGGTACAAAACGCTTTCGGCGCGGCTTAGGCAGTTTATTGACGCGGCTAAAAATAGCGATGCGTTTTGTGACGTGTGCGTTTATGATACCGAAGACGGTTTTCTTGTTGCGCGGATGAAATAAGACCAAGCGATGCTTGGAAGTTAAAAGTGAAAAGAAATTACTGGTGAATGCACTTGTCATTATTTAAACTTTAAACTTTAAACTTTAATAATAGGCCGCATTTAAACTTTAAACTTTATAAAAAGGCTTCGTGGTGCTAACAAATCCTCACTAAACAGGGCGCTAAAAAGGTAAGAAAAATGAAAAAGATTGAGCTATTGGCCCCGGCGGGCGACATTGAAAAACTTAAAACGGCATTGCATTTTGGTGCGGACGCCGTTTATTTTTCTTGCAAAAAATATCAACAATGTTTCCACAATCACATTTTGCTCCATCTGATACAAATATTTCATCTGGTGCTATTCCAAGCCCTTTAAAATCATTCTCTACAATTGCATTTCTTAAAA
>USTX01000063.1 GCA_900557655.1 uncultured Eubacteriales bacterium | reverse complement strand
CGTCCCGCCACCGACGCTGTTTATTTTAAGCGCGCCACTGTTAAAGTCAACACCTGCGATATCTTTAAGCGAAATATCGGCCAGCTTGAATTGCTTTTTGAATATCTCGTCGCTTAAATTCAAGCCAAACGTATCGTTAACCCACGCAATAAGCGCTGGCATCTCAGCCTTGCTTACTTTAACGCGGGTGCCAAGAATATCAAGATAAACTGTTTCGCCCAAAAGATAAATCTCAACGCCCAAACCCTTAAATGTGGTTTTAAAGAAGCCCTTTATCTCGCCGTCAAACTTCGCGCCATATTCGGCCGAAATCAGGTTAGTTTCGCCGCCAAAATCAAAGTTAATATCAACGCGACCGCTTACGCTTTTATTTTTTAACGAATTAATGGCAGCCTCGGCAATTTCTTTAACATTTTTAAGTTCAATAACGCGCAGATTGTTCATGTCGCACGCGCCATCAAAGCGGCTAAGCGTAACCTCTGCGTTAAATTCAATGCCATTTACGCTGCCCGCGCACGTAAGATTTTTTATCCTCTCGCCTGAAAGGTCGATAGCAATGTCAAGGCCGTTAAAGTTTGTGCTTAATAAGTTGCTTGTTAAGTTTAATTTAAGCTTACTTAAAATCTCTTTAATATTGATTTTTGAAATGATTTCATTTAAATCAAGTGCTTTAAGTTTGTTTAAAACCTCACGTTTATCAAGGTTAAACGCGCCGTCAAGTTTGTTTATTTCGCTGCCCGCTATTTCGGCTAAATCAAGTTTCAAGCAAACGTCAAACATATTGATATAAAGCGTTTTGCCTTCAACAAAGCCATAAATGTTTACGCCCTTAATCTCGGTAGCAAATGAAACAAACAACTCGTCACGCAACACTACCCTTATACTAATCGCGATTGTCTCGCCCATCAAGGACGTCGTCACGCGCGCGTCAATGCAATTAGTGTCAAGGCTTGCTTTTATCTTTTTAACCAAACTTAGAATATTTTCTATGGCTGGTTTAAGATTGTCGCTTTCAAGGACGCCAACTAATGCGTCTGCCATCTCGTTGCTGTCACCAAGATTAACGAACTTCGCTTCGTCAACGCTAATCTCGTTGCCATAATTAATGCTGAGTGCTTGATTGATTTTTTCGCTTTCAACACTTATTTTTGTTACAAGCGCCCCATCCGTTTCGATCGTAAGCGTGCCAAGCGAACAAGTTAATTTAAACACGTCGCCCGTGCGCGCAATATGTGCGTTGTCAAGTTCGCTTAAAATATCAGGAAGTGCGCAAAACGCCCTTCTTAACACGTCCGCAAGTTTAACGTTTTGTGTTTTTTGTTTAATGGCCTCAATGTCAATCTTTTTGCCCGTTTCGCTTTCAATAAGCGCCATCACGCTAGCATAAATGCGTTTTAGGTTTTCTTTTGAAAGTATATTAAACTTAGCGCAAGCATATTCACTTTCAATATAAACAGTTTCGCCGATAACCATAACCGCAATGGTCTGCCCATCAATGTTAAGGTTAACGCGCGCCTTAATGCCGTTTTGAATGTCAAAGTCAAGCGCAAAACCAAGTCCATTAAAAGCGCCACCTACGCCAAAATTGGTTTGTTTTGACGTGTTGATGATAATTTGTGAAAGCGCTTTTGCGTTGTCTACCTCGCCGCCCTCAATTTTAGCGTTTAAAAGGTTAATTATATGGTTAATAAACCCGCGTGTAAGGCCAGTTTTAACGATTTCATTGTTGGTCATCTCAATGTCTGTGTCAGTTTCGCTTAAAACCAAATTCGCGCTGAATTTAACGCTGTCAATCTCGCCCGAAATAGCAATATTGCTAAGTGTATTTTGGGTTAGGTCAACCCGCGCGCTTACCCCAAAACCAACAAACGTCAACTCATTTTCATTAAGGCTAAGGCCAAACTTTTCAAGGTATTTGCTTATGTCAAAATCGCGAATAAACGCGGCGATATCAACCGCCTTGATTTTCTCTTCGATTTCGCTTGCGTTAAAGTTTTTAAGGTCATCGAGTTTGTCAAGTTCGTCACTTAAAACATCTCGCAGATTGACTTTAAGGCAAACGTCAAGCGCATTGATATAAACGGCGCCATCTTTAATATAGCCCCAAATTCGCTCGCCCTTAAATTCGGTTTCAAACGCAACCGAAAGCGCGTCACCCTTGATGATAACCAAATTTACGTCAAAAGCAAACTCGCCAAACTCTCCTCGCGCCCCACCGTCCGCGCGGTTAAGCCCCGTGCTTGCCGCCACCGTTTTAATGGCGTTTAGGATATTTTGATAGTTATTTTTTAAATTTTTGTCTTTTAATAAGTTAACAATAGGCGCTTTAAGCCCGTTAATGTCGCCAACATATTCAAAATCGTCTTCATTAATGTCAATGGCCTTGCCATACGCCAAATTAAGCTTAAAGTCAAACTCGCCGTCTTTGACGCGCACGCTTGAAACCTTTTCATTTTCAACCGCTAAGATAAGGTTAAACAAGTTGGTTTTGATTTCAAACCCCGTATTAGTTTTTGTTATCGCACTAAGCTTAAACGCGCCTAAAAACTTGATTATCGCGTTAAAATCGAACTCGCCCGCAAACGCCTTGATGTCCTCAAAACTCTGCGGAACGCTTGCTTTATCAAAACCCGTTTCGCTTTCAACCAGCCCCAAAACCGCGGCCATAACCTCTTTAACGCTTTCGCGCGAAAAGTTATCAAACGAAAGGTTTGCGCATTCGCTTGAAATGTACGTGCGCCTTTCGGTTTCAGTTAAAACAATATTCTTGCCAGCAAAACTTAAGTCTGCGCGCGTTTTAAGTTCGCCCGCGCGGTCAAGATTAAGTTTAGCGCTTACGCCACCAAAAGCAAACGTCGCTTCAACCTGCTTTTCTTTAACCGAGTTAATCAAGGCCTCAACAATGCCAAACGTCTCGCTTACGTCAAGGTATTCGCCCGCTGGCGCACTAACCGCGTATTTGCTGTTGATTTTATCAAAAACAAGCCCCAAATTGATGGTAGCGCCGCCCGCCGTAAAGTCATCAATCGCAACACTTTTTATGTTATAATTTTCGTCGATAAAAACCTTAGCCGCCGTGGCCTCGTCAATCTTATAGGTCAGTTTAAAGCCACCCTCAACCTCTTCTTCTGTAAGGTTTTCTTGAACAATCGCCATCAATGCCATTGGGTCAAGGCTGCTAGCAATCCCGTCGCTAAGCCCCATATTTACGCCCGCAAGCGACAAAATTAACTTAACGCCGTCAACAAGTTTGTCAGTTTTTATCTGCACTTGCGCGCCAGCCACACTTGCGAATATCACGCCGCCCTTATAGGCAAACTCAAACGGAAACTCTTTCCCGTTAACCCAAACGTCGCCTTTAATTGACGCGTCCGCCCCCGAAAACTCAGGATAAATCACCGCGCCAATTTCGGCCGAAATCGCAACGCGCTGCTCGTCCGTCTGCGCGCTTAGGTTAAGCGTCAGGTTGGCGTCCGTCATCGTCATAAGATTAGTCACCATCTGGCCTAAAATACTGTCATCACCCGCATCGTCAGTGTTGTTTATACTGCCCGCGTAATTAGTTGGCGACTTGGCTGGTGGTGTGATTTTTACTATAACAAAGCCAACCACCGCCGCCACCAAAATATATGTGCATAGGTAGCAAAGAAAGTGCTTCCAATTAATTTTTTTCTTTGCCTTTTTTGCTTTTTTAGCGACTTCTTCATCATCGGCTGGGGTTTTAGCGCTATTTTTTTTAGATTGCTCGCTTAATTTCTCGTCAAAATCGGTGTCATACTCGCCCGCCTTTTGCTCCTCGCACGTTGTTGATTTTTCATTTTCTTGAGTTTTAATTTCTTTCATTGTTTCCTTTTGCCCCTATCTTGGGATAACAAAATTGTCATCATAACTAAATGTATCGGTCATATCGCCGGTGGTTGTTACTCTACCCAAAAGTTTAATAGCAACCTTGTAAGTCTCTCGGCAGTGCATTGAATAAATCGTCCAGTCGTCGCCGATTTCAAAGTCAAATGAAATCTTTTCAAACGATGGGTACTCATTGCTGCCCGACGTTTTTTTAACTTTATACATATAGTTTTTAGCTGCCAACACGGGGTCAAGCTCAATGGTAAACGAATGGTGACCATTAACTAATCCGTTATATTTCTGGCTTTTAACCGTTTTGCTTGAAACGATATAGTTAATGAATTGGTCAGCCTTAACACCCATCTCGCTGTTATAGGCATCAAGCGTTTTGGTTTGTGCCGCCGCGCCCGAATAGTTCGCCGAAAGGCCAGACACACTGCCCTCGTACGTCGTAACATTCTCGGCCTCCTTAACCCAATAATACTTGGTTGCAAGCTTAACCACGCCACTGCTTATCTCTTCGCCGAAATACTCGCCCGCTACGTAGGCCTTGTCACTTACCAACTTTTGACTTACGCCCGCCGCCGTAACCGTGCCCTTGGTCGACTTGTGAACATAATCACGCGTTGAAAGTTTGTATTCAGCCATGATAAAGTTATCCGTCGCGCTAAGAGACGTCACGCTTTTGCCACTACAACGCGCAACAACGGCGCCCAC
>USTX01000062.1 GCA_900557655.1 uncultured Eubacteriales bacterium | reverse complement strand
TGCTATCTTTCCAACAGCGGCCAGTTTTCCAAGAAGTGGCGCAAGAGGCGGACATTTTGCAACAATAGCAACCACGGCGATAACTCCAAGCGCAACCAAAGCGCCTTTCATTATGTCGCCCGCAACTTCTGCCCACTCGCCAGTTGGAACGTTGCCTTGCCAGAACGGAAGCACCATCGCGGCAATTTGTTTTTGAGTATTGATTGTAATATTGCTTACAATGGCGCCGCCGTTAAGGTCAACAATGTTTCTGCCCATTGGCGCAACAAGGCCAACAAGGTCAGTAACAAACGTGCCTTGGAACATGGTGCCGCAAGTAAAGATTGATGAAAGGAAGTTGCTAAGTTTTTGCCAGTTGTTTGGCGTTTGTTTGTTGGTTTCTTGATCGAATGAAAGCGTGTCACTGTTAGAATAGGTAAGGGTAAGCGCGCCAAGTTTTTCAATATGCTCATAGCCAAGACTGGCTTCATTATAGTATAGATATGGCCTTATTGCCTTTTTAACGCTGCCGTTTTTGTTAAACGTAAGATTTTGTTGCTCTTGGAACTTGGCGGCCAGCTCAACGTGCGTAACAGCGCAGTCTCCACTGTTAAGATAGAACGACGTAAAGTTTTCGCTTGTTACAGGCTGATAGAAGTCGCCATCAGGGCAAACAAGCGCTTCACAATCATTAGCAATCTGGGTGTAAAGGTCAACCGCGCGCGTGTTGTTTTCAATCAACTCGTCAACCAAAGCCGTTGCCGATTTTGACACATACGTGCCCGTGAACCAGCCAAATACGTCAATCACGCGAATTTTAAGCATTTTTGAAAGGTCAAAGGTTGGCTCAACGTTTGTGTAATTTCTTAAAATATTATTGATAGTTGGGATAAAGTCTTGATAGTTAGCAATCCCCGCGCTTTCAATCTCGCCTGAATACTCGCGAAGCATTGCGTCATAACTTATTCCCGTGCCTAAATAGAACTCAAACAATCCGTGCCCGTTAAGCTTAGATTTTTCGGTGATTTTTTTAAAGGTGTCTGTCTTTGCAAAAGTTTGAAGAATTTCAAGCATAGTGGTGATTTGTTGCATTGCTATTGTGTTTTTGGTTTGACCCATTATTGCAAGAGCGTCAGTAAGCTTGTCGATAACGAATGCGCCGTTTTCAAGTACGTAAATCGTGTAACTTGAAAGGTTGTTTTGAATGTAACTGATGTTTTTGTTTGACCCGCGCGACGTCATTATTATCGATTTGCCCGATGTGTCAGACATTTTTGCTACAAGCTTAGTGGCCTCGCGTGCGTATAAAAGTTTAAGCGTAAAGTTACAGTCAGAGAATTTAAACGTTGGGTCAGTTAAAAGCTTGCTGCTAGCAAACGCGCGGTTATAGAAGCCCGAAATTAAGCTGATATCGCGGTTAGCGTTTCTGTCATACATCGAAATGTCGTCAAGACCATTGGCTTCAAGCAAGGCTTGCAGTTTTTTGATGTAATCGCTGTCGTCAAAGGTAAACGGCGTTATGGTTGTGTCACGCTTTGTGTTGCCCGCAAGGTCAGTGTAGGTTGGGTTAGACAGTTTAACCTTAACGGTAGGGAAACCCGACTTAGGCAAAGCACTAACAATATAATTTACGCGCCAGTTAGCAATGGTTTTTTGCGCTTCGGTTAAGTTTTCAGCATTGATTACCTCGCCGCCAATATTTGCGCTTACAACGATCATTGTGCCATCAGCGCCGCGCTCTATGTTTAAGATGTCGCCATCGCTGTTGATTGGGTAGGCCGTTGGCTTTAAGTCGTTAATATCAAGATATTTTTTGTTGTTAAGCGAGATTTGAATCAGCCCGCGTTTGATGGTTGTTTGAGGGCCGTTGATTGTGTTAGTTTCAAAATAATAGCCATAATTGCTTGGTACCGACGAGTTAAACAGCGTTATGTTGGTTTCGCGATAGAAGTTAGATGAGTTTAATGTAATCGGTTGCATAATGGCGTTGCCCTCATCGTCAATCTTGCCCGTTGAATAACTGTTAGGAATGATTTCAATCTTGTCTTTGGTGCGGTCTTCAAACTTGCGATAAACGTATTCGCCCGTTTTATATTTAAGGTAATATTTGATAACTGGCTCGCCGTTTGCGTCAACGATAGGGTTGCCACTTTCGTCTGTTACGGCTTCTGGGATAAGCGACCTTTCAACGCTAATTAGACTTGATTTAACGCGCTGGAAGGATGAAAGCCTGTTGCCGTTTTCGTCAAACATTGTTTCGATAAAGCGGGTAACTTTATCTTCGCCCTCAGTGTCTATAATTGAAACAAACGAAGTTTGGTTAACTTGGTCACGATTAATGTCAGTAGCAACGTCAACCTCTTCGATTTCAAAGCTTATAACATAACTCATAGGTGCAAAGTATGCGCCAACAACAACTTTATCATTTACTGGATAAACGTAGAGGTTGTTTCGTGCGTTTTCAGGGTTAACTAAGAATAACTGAGTTTTGCCTTGCTCACTGCGGTCAAACCTTAACTTGTCTATCTTTGAATCAGCATAGATGGCCTTGATTTCGTCAATCGTTTTTGGCTCATTGCCGCCGTCGGTGTAGAAGATTTCGTCAGTATAATTGTCGCTTGCCCAGCCGATAAACTGGCTGAACGGATAGGTTTTGGTTGAGATTATCGCTGGCTCGCCGTCTGCTACGATTGTGATGGTTGAGGTTGAAAGGCGGCCGCTTGACGAAGTTGGGTCATTATCCAAATCAACGCCTGCAAGACGCTGTCCTTCAAGCACTGACTTATCATTGCTGTTTTTAGCAAGTAGGTCGTTATAGGTTTTTTGAAGGTTTTCAGTTAGGTTTTTAAGGCGAACTTCAACCTGAATAAGAGCTTTTTCATAAAGTGCAACAACTTGCATATCGCCAGCAACAACGCTGTCAAGAGTGTAGGTGCGGGTGCCTTCGTCATACTTAATTAATTGAAGGTCATTGCTTATACCATAAAGATACGGAACAATCTTATAGCTGATGTAAGAATTTTCTTCTTCAAGTTTTTTGCCCTCTGCAAACGGATTAATTGTGCTTGTAGAGGCGCTGTTTACTATAACAAAGCCTTTAAAGAACCAGTTGCTGTTGGTTGATTTTGCACTAAGCGTAACAGTTGAACCAACGCGAACGTAGTCTTGACTGATAAAGTTAAGCGATTGATTTTCACCATTAATTTTTTGTGTAAAGGCCTTAGCGTTTTGCGTTGTGGTTACAGATGAACTGTCACTATATTTATCAGTGATTGTTGAACTTATGCCCATTTCAAGTTGGTTAAACCTTGAAATAAGGTTAGTTATGTCTTTTTTGGTGGCAGACTTATCCGCAAGTAGAGCGGTAAGCTCATCATAAAGCGATTTAAAGCGGTTAACCACATAACCCGTGCGGTTGCTTAAACTGTTAAGCGTTGGGGTGGTGTAGCCCGCCGTTAAAGTGATGTTGCCAAGTTGCTCAGTTATAAACTTTAAGCCGTTTTCAGTGAAGTTGCCATCGTCGGCTGAAATCTGGTCATCAGGCTTGTTTGTTTGCCTTGAAGAGATGATTGCTTGGATAGTTTCTTCGTCTTCGTCAAGCGCGTTTTGGTCTTTAAAGTAATAATAAGTTAGGTTAGTTGACGTTGTCTCACCTGGCTTATTATTTCGAATTAAGGTGTTGTTTCTGTCAAGGATGTCAAGAACGGTTGACGTGTTAGACTTAAACACAAAACTTGTTTCGGTGTTAGGCGTAAGCGCGTCAATACCAAACGTGGTGCCACTTGACGTGTTGGGGCTAAGTATACCATTGGCAATAGAACTTAATGCGTCAGAGGCTGAAATTGCGGCGTTAATATATTTGCGGTTAAAACTGAATATGCCAGCATAGTCAGCAACAAATGACATATTTTGTTTTGCAATATATGTGTAAGTTGAAACGCTGTCAACATCGCCGCCAAAGCTTACAAGCGCCGAAACGTCGCCGAAGCTTTTATCGCGTGTTATCGTTTTCCAGTCGGTTAGTGTTACGCCGGTGACCCCAGTATCTGCCAAGCGGTACGTAAAGCCGCCCGCACCGTAGCCCTCGTAAACAAGTGCGTCATAAAGATATTCGCCATCAGAGACTTTGGTAACAAGAGGCAAGGTTGAATAGCCAATCGTGTTAAATGGCAAGTTTCTAGTTGGCGCGTCGATGGTAACAACGTCGCCTTCTTCAACCCAAATCTGGATAAAGATTTGTGAAAGTGGGTCACTTGCGTTTGATGCGTGGCCTTTTCCACTTGTTCGTATTTCTTCAAGTTCAAGGCCGTTAACGCGAATTGTAAGTGTAATGTCATTAACCTTGTCATTGTTGGCAGCAAGCAGAGCATAGATAAACTGAACGCTAAACATTTGCGTCGCATTAAGGTTAAGCGCCTGATTTTGATAGAATTCGCTTAAATTAACGGTGGCAAATGGGTTGTTGCTTCCGCCTTTAACGTACGTGTATCCTGACAAGATGTTGCCGTTGCCGCCCGTAAAGTTTTTAAACTTATACATTATGTCCGTGCCGCTTGCGTCAACGCCCAACGCCTGATAAGGCTTGCCCGTACTTGCTTGGGTAAAGCGCGCATCGCT
>USTX01000061.1 GCA_900557655.1 uncultured Eubacteriales bacterium | reverse complement strand
TCTGGGAAGCCTCGCATTTTCTGCACTTATTCGCTAAAAGATAAGGTTTTTATATAGCAGGTTTTGCGGCGAATAAGCTCTCTCTCAAACATATCTAGTGATTCTATCGCCGGCGTGTTGTTTTCAAGTTGACACCCCGTATCACAATAAACAATATTGTTTTCAATCATACGATTAAGCATATTGCGGATAATTATGGCAGTAACACCCTTTTTTTGATAGTCTGGATGCACCGCAATAAGCCCAAGTTCAAGCACTTTTGGATGCTTTATCGCATGCAATAGCCTAAACACGCCAAACGGAAGATACCTACCCTTTGAACGGTTCAACGCACGCGCAATTGACGGAAAACCAACGCCAAAACCAATAAGCTCGTCCTCTTTGTTAAAAATAAGGCTGACATATTTTTTGTCAATAATCAATTTAAATGACTTAATGGTCTGATTAACAAGTTTCTTGTTAAACGGAATCGTACCATAAATGTTTTTATAACAAAGGTCTAAAAGCTCAAAAAACTTAGCGCCATATTTATCAATAATCTCGCCCGAGGTCTTAAACTGCTTTTCATAAAAGCCGTATCTTTTTTCAACGGCCGCCGCCACGCGCTCAGCACGCTCACTGTTTTTCTTAGGCACGGGTATGCGCCATTCTACCCACTTAGCATCAGGCGTATAGCCATTCGCCTCAATAAAACCCTGATAATAATCTTTGTTATAGCTGGTAAGATAGCAACCCTCTTTGTCAAAGCCAGAAACAAGCAGTCCCTCGCGTTCAAGGTCGTTAAAGCCAAGCGGCCCGTGAATATCAACCATCCCCTTAGACTTTGCCCAGTCTTCAGCCGCCTTTAAAAGCGCATCCGCCACCTCGCGGTCGTTAACACACTCAAATCGCGAAAAGCGCGCCCTTCGCGTCTTGTTTTTCTCATTGTACGCGTGCGAAATTATGCCCGCAATTCGCCCCGCCAATTTGCCATCTTTAAAAGCCAAAAAATATATAGCCTCACTCTCTTCAAAGCACGCATTTTTCTTAGGGTTTGTAAGATCAAGCTCGTCTTGCTCAAAAGGCGGAACATAACATTTATTTCCGCGATAAAGCCACGCGGGGAACTTAACAAACCGCTTGAAATCTTTGCGGCTTTCACATTTTTTAATCTCTACCATTTTTCCTCTTAGCGCCACCCGTTTGGGCGGTTATACGTAAATTTATTTGTAATCTGCTGACGTTTTTCAATACTATTTTAAAAAATTTCAACGCCTTTGTAATTTGTTTACTCGTTTATGATAACGCAATTAAGATAAAAATGCAAGCAAAATTGCCAAATTGCCCGTTCTAACAAAAACTTGCTTCAATATACTTAAATAAAAGGAGAAAAAATGGGCAAATTATTCAAAGCAGTGGCATTCGTCACCATATTTTCAGTTTTAACACGCGCACTGGGGTTCTTGCTGCGCGTTTATCTGTCGCGAGTATTAGGCGCTGAACTTTTAGGCACCTACCAAGTTGCAATGAGCGTTTTCGGCGTGCTTTTAACACTAGTCGCAAGCGGCCTGCCAACCGTCATCTCGCGATACGTTTCCTTCCTTTCAAATAACGGCGACCGACGCGGCGCAACCAAGATGGTGTCAGCTGGGCTTGTTGTGGCGCTTGTTACGTCAATTTCAGTAAGCGTCATTATATTATTGTGTCCAAAACTGCTTAACCTGATTTTTACCAGCAGCAGTTCAACCAAAGTACTCTTACTATTGCTTCCGGGCGTTATTTCAAGTTCGGTTTACACTATTCTGCGCGGCGCTATGTGGGGGCAAAAGCACTTTTTTACCATCAGTTTCGCCGAGTTTTTTGAGCAACTTGTGCGCCTGATTATCCTTGCCATACTTATTACCCTTCCGCTTAATATGGGGCTTGAAGAGCGCGCGGGGCTTTCGCTTAGCCTTGCCTGCATCGTATCCGCCGCGTTTGTTGTTGTTTGCTATTTCGCGTTCGGCGGAAAACTTTCAAACCCAAAAGGTGGCTTTAAAACCCTGCTTAAAACCAGCACACCGATAACGGCCGTTCGCACCGCGTCAGGGCTGGTTACGTCAATAATTTCAATCATCATCCCCGCGCGCCTTATGCTTTATGGCTACACGGCGGGCGAAGCGCTTGCCCAGTTTGGCATTTTGATGGGAATGACTTTTCCTATGCTTATGATCCCCGGAACGCTTATAAGCAGCCTAGCCGTCGCCATCATCCCCTCTCTTAGCGAACAAACCACCAATATTGATAAAGATGTCAAAGATTTCGGCGCTCTTAAAGCTCAGATTAATATGGCCATCGGGCTAAGTATCGTGATTTCAATCATTCTTTTGCCAGCCTACTTTTGTATGGGCACCGATCTTGGCGAATTTCTGTTTTCAAACCGCACGGCCGGCTACTTTTTGTCCGCCACCTGCCTTATTATGATCCCACTGGGGCTTAACCAGATAACCTCCTGCGTCTTAAACGCGGTCGGCCTTGAAATGAAATCGCTTAAAAACTACGTCGCGGGCGCCGTTCTGCTGTTTATCTGCATTTACTTTCTTCCAAAATACATCGGCGTTTGTGCGCTTGTTTTGGGTATGACGCTTTTAAGTTTAACAACAAGCGTGCTTAACCTTGTTATGCTTAAAAAGCGCGACCTGCTTTCAGTCACCGTTATTAAAGTGCTTTTCGTGTGCCTAGGCCTGTGCGCGCCTGCGACGTTGCTTTCAAAACTGTGTTATAACCTTCTAAAAGCCTTTTTACCGCGTTTTCTTGCCCTTATGTTTGGCGGCGCTTTAAGCGTTTTGTTTATAGGCACGCTTTTACTTTTAACTAACACAGCCAACATACGCACCTTCGTTTTTAAACGAAAAAAATCTGCCGCCCGCCCTCTTGCCCAAAAAAGCAAGTTCGTTACAACAGATAATAAAATTTGTTAGTTTAATGTTAAATTTCGATATCAAGCGTGATTGGGCCATCATTATGCTGAGTTATTTGCATATCCGCGCCAAACACCCCGCTTACCACCTTTCGACTTGTTTTGGTTTTAAAAAACTCAACAAAATCATAAAACAGGGGCTTTGCCTGTTCAGGTTTCATTGCCTTGATAAAAGACGGTCTAAACCCATCAAGACAGTTTGCATAAAGCGTAAAATTTGGGATAATCATAAAATCCGCACCTGCCCCATCGGGGTTAACATTCATTTTGCCAGCCTCGTCTTCAAAGATTCTTAGCCCCGCAATTCGGCGCGCCAAAAACTCAAATTTATCGCGCGTGTCCGTTTCGCAAAAACCGCAAAAACATACCAGTCCCGTTGAAATTTCGCCCAAATTTTCGCCATTTACCTCTAATTTTGCACTTTTTACGCGCTGCACTATTATTTTCATTTCTCCTATTTCCTTTGTTTAATTTAAAGATATTCTACACATTAAGCATGCTTTTAGCAACTAATTTTTTACAAATATTTGAATTGAGGTTATAAGTTTTTGCAAGAATGTTTTGAATATTTATCGTGAAATCCTTGCTGTAATGTTTACAAAAATCTTTAAGCGCATGCAGCTCAACCAACGCCTCGGTGTAATCATTTTCTTCAACATAGGACAAAATTCGGCTAAGGTTAATCTCAACATCCTTCATGCCCGTATGCCAAACAATGGTTTTTAAAACATTGCTGTAATGCTGCCACTCTTCGTGCAGCACCTCAATTTCTTTTATGTTTTCTTGCGTGTTTATGGCCTCTTCATTTTGGCCTAGTTTAACTTCAATTTCGTTAAGCCGCCCCTCCAAAAAACTAAACGCCTTTTGGATATACAGGTTTTCCCAGATACAAACGCCAACAATCGCAAGAATTATGCTTATCATAACAATCCACTTTTTTACCAACTTTCCCCTCCGTTAAACTTAACCGAAAAAGTTTGATACTGTTGCCCCTTTTCTTGGATAAACACTTTTCCATTATTATCAAGCGTTAAAATCAGCACCTTTTTAACCTGCGCAATGCCCGCCCTTTTTAAGATTTTGCCAAGAAAAGCAATGTCAATTTTGCAAAGCGTCAAGTTCTCTTTCATCACCTTTCCATCCATAACAAGATTAACAGGCAGTGCGGCCGGATCGGGTTTAATTTTCATATCTTCGCGCGTTACCGGCTCACTTTCAGCCTTTGGTATGCAACACATTTTGCCATTAGTCTCGATTATCGCGTACGCCACCTCGTCAAGGTTAAAAATCTCGCACCCGCGCACCGATTCAATTAGGTCGTCAAGCGTCATATTAAGTCGCTTTAATTCTTGATAATCTATCCCTTTTGGCGTTATAACAATCGCCGGCCTGCCAGACACTAAATACCGCGCCCACTGCCACTTTCGCGAAATAAAACACAACAAAAAATGAATAACCAAAAGCGTAAAAATAGGGATAAGCCCGTGCCCAAGCGGAACTGCTACTTCGGCCATCGGTATACACGCAAGGTCAGCAATGATAAGCGTTATAACCAGCTCAAACGGCTGCATCTCACCAATCTGTCTTTTGCCCATAAGCCGCACCACAATCAGCACAAACAAATATATTATTATCGCCCTAATAGCCATTAAACTCATACCTCAATTTTTGCCCAACAACCAAATTTTAAACACAAAAAAACAACCGCCCAAAGCCTTTCTTTAAGCGATTGCCCTCAATTTAAATCATTATCACAACACAAAATTTAAATTAGAAAACGCAATTTTAATAAAAATATCCAACATTTTAGTCACTGACTTTTGAAACTAGTGTAATAATTAGAGAATTAGAAAAAAATCTAATTCTCTTTTTTATGGCTACTTTATGCCGTGAAAGGTACTTGACAAGAGAAAAAAATGAAAACATAATATAAGAAGGCAGAGAAACAAAAA
>USTX01000060.1 GCA_900557655.1 uncultured Eubacteriales bacterium | reverse complement strand
AAAGACGGATGGTGACGACCCGACATTTGACGAGGTTGACGAGCGGGTTGGTAGGTACGAACGCGCAAGATTGGTTAAACAGATTATTGAAAATGACTTGAGCGAGCTGGAGCGTGTGGTTATAAAAAACCGCTATGGGCTTGGTGGTAAAAAATGCTTGTCTCAGCGTGAGGTGGGTGAAATTATTGGGTACTCGCGCGCGTATGCTGCATTGATTGAACTAAGGGCAATTTCTAAAATAAAAAAGTTAATCGAACAACGGGCTGCAAGAATGCATATTGACTTTTTGGTAAACAATTGTAACAGCGTTGAAGATGGCGTTAAAAATATTACTAATTGTGCAGCTAATAGTGATAAAAGTTGTTTGGGTGACGACAATGAGAAGGCTGTTAGGGCTTGACAAAACCCGCCTTTCATGATATAATACTCTAAGAGTTAGCCAGATGATAGCGCGCAGGGGTAACCTTGTGTGAGGAAAGTCCGAGCACCACAGGACAAGTGCGCTTGATAACGTCAAGCTAGGGTGACCTAAGGAAAAGGGCAACAGAGATAAACCGCCAACCGCCCAAACGGGTAGGGGCAAGGGTGGAAAAGTGGGGTAAGAGCCCACTCGTGGCATTGGTGACAACGCCTCGCTGTAAACTCCGCACGGTGCAAGATGTAGGGCATTAAGGGCTGTCCGCTCGCCCTCAATATCGCATAGAGTTACGTGGCAACACGTAAACAAGATTGATTATCATCTAAAACAGAACTCGGCTTACAGACTAACTTTAACTCCTCTTATGAGGGGTTTTTTATTTGTAACAATATTTTGACATAGGGTTTTTAAAACGTTTTTTGCAAAACATATGTCAAAAAAACTTAAAATTTTAAAGTAGAATATTTGTTGGTTTTTTATAAAATAAAACTGGTTATTTGGTCAAATGTCCGCGTTAAATTAAAAATGTTAAGGTGTATTTTTGGAAATTTTAATAATTAATAAAACGCAAAAACGCACAAAATTTTAAAAAATAATGGCAAAAAATTAAAAAACTTGTTCAAAAATGCGAAAAAATATATAAAACCAATTAAAAATCAAGATAAAAACACATCAATTTGCACTTTTTTTAACAACCCCCTTGAAAATGGGGTAAAGAAGTGGTAAAATATAGAAAAACTTTACGGGAAGAAGGTTATGGTTAATTTTCAAACGGTTAAAACGGTAAAGCAGCTTTGTGGGATAATCAAACGTATGGACGATGCGACGGTTGAGCAGCGTTCTAAATTTTGTTCGTCGGTTTCAAAACTAATTAGCAGCGACCCAAAAATTCTTGACCTTAATTATTGTGGAATTGATTTTAAAAACATTGCATCTAAGCACGGGTTTTCGTTTGATAAGGAAGGCAACTGTGTTGATAACTTAGATGCGCAAGAATGCAAAGCAAACGGCGTAACAAGTTTTAAAAGCAAAGAGGATGAAAGGCTGTTTGACCTTGCCAGAGCCGGTGATAAGTTTGCTGAAAACGATTTTATTGAAAGGAATATGCGGCTTGTTTATAGATATATTAACAGCTATAAAGATTCGCTTGACGAGGACGAGATTGTGTCTTTGGGAAGCTGGGGGCTGATGTCGGCCTTGCGTGCGTTTGATAAAAATATGAAAAACTCGCTTGGCATGCCCGTGTCGTTTTCATCGTATGCCTGTATGGCGATTGAAAGCCGCTTAGGGTATGGCCTTGCGCAGAAGCAAAAGCAAGAAAAACACAGACCAGTTTTGCTTTATGACGCCGTACAAACTGAACAGTCATCAAGCGATGGGGGCGACCTTTGCCTTATTGATACGATTGAAAATCATTCTGTGTGCCCTGAGCAAGTTGCTGAAAATAATGAAATGGTTGAGACGCTTTTGGGGTTTTGTAAACGGGTTTTAAAAGAGCGTGAGCTTAACATTATCATGAGCATGGTTGCATTTAACAAAAACGGAAATGAGATGGCCAAAGAGCTTGGCATTACGCGTCAACGATGCAGCGAGATTAAACTTAGAGCTATTAAAAAACTTAGGGTGGCGCTTGGTGCGGCGGGCTATACGGTCTGCGAAAACGATGGTGAACTTGCCTTAGAGTTTCAAAAACTTAGCGCAAGCCAAAGCGCGGCTATCAAAGAGGAACTTCAAGCCTTACCAAAATCAGCCTTTACAAAGTGTGACGTGTTAAACAAAAAACCGCGTACGGACGATGCGGCGGTAAGGGTTGCTAAAATTGGCGACCTTTTAGACGCCGTGCCTGATAGCGAGTTTGTTCATAATAAAAAGCAACTTTTGGGGTTGTATCTAAGGCTTTTTAGAACGAACCGAAACGTGCTGGGTTCGCCTGAGGTTGGGGCAATTGGCGACCTTAAAAAGATTGATTTTATCTGGAAAAATTGCTTTAACGAGGACGAAAGTAAAAATCTTGAGATGCTGGCGAATATTGCAAGTGAAGAGCTTTACAGAGCAAACCAAAAAAACACTTCATATAAAGGTACGAATGAGATGAAAAGGCGCAGCCAAGTGATTTTTGCTAACCACCTTGCGTTCTTCCTTAAAAACTTTGACTTGGCGCAGATTGGCGTTACGACCTCGGGCGCAAATGGAGTAGATTTTAAAAATGATTTCAGTATTATTTATGGGCTGGCTGACGATTTTGGTCTTGGTGCCGTTAATCTCAATGACAAGTCTACTGCTACAAAAATAAAGTGTCTTAAACTTATCGACCAATTTCTTGACATGGGCGTTGACGATTCTACGAAACTGATACTAGACGAATATTATCACAATCAGATGACGTTTGTTGAGCTTGAAAGTGTTGTTAACTTAAACAGAGTAACGATTTCACAGCGCAAAGGTCGCGTTTGTAAGCGTGCTGAACTTTATGTTAATCGCGAACTTGAAAAACTTGCATATTGCGATGAAGATGAAAGCGAATGTGTTGTTTTAAATAAATAGTTTGATTTATATTTTTGCCACCGAATTGGTGGCTTTTTTTATTGTGCGGCGTTTGATACATTTTATTTTGATAATAATTGATATGTGATAGTTTGTATTATTAACTTTACCTGTTGTTTGGTTATGTTGTTTTTATGCTTAAAACCGCGGTTATTTTCGCGTAAATTTTTGTGCAATTTTAATTATTGTTGTGATGAACGGTCTATAAATATTAATAGCAAAAAACGCAAAAATCAAAAGAATATTTTAAAAATTAGCAAGATTTATTTAAATAATGCTATGAAAATGCAGAAAAATAATCACGCAAAAAAATTGACATATAAAAAATGTAAGATAGGCAATATTGACTATAATTTTAAATTTCTTATAAAACAGATAAATAACCCAATGTGTGACTTTGCAACAAAGATGCTAAAGACACGGATGGGTGATGTTGCTAATATTTATAAAATTTTAAAGGCGCAAATTAAGAAAAAGAACTATGCATTAATGGACACAAAATTTAGGGCGACAGGTAATGTTTCGTGGGTGCAGTCGCTTGCCAATTTTGCAGCGTTTAAAACTTTATTTGGTTTTAAATTTAACGCAATATCGGCCATAAATAATGAAAAAACACGCAAAAAACTGTATATTAAAGAAGAAAATGTTTTTTTTACGTTATTTGCACTGTCGCTTTTTGGGTGGTTGGTTGTGATGCTTAAAGACTTAAAAAGGTGCAATCGTTATATAAAACACGCATCTAAATCGGCCTTTAAAATTAACCCCAAAGGCATCAACATAAACTGTGAGAAAGACTTTTTAAAAATTTATGGGGCATATGTGTTAAACAAGAATGCGGCGGTTGCGTGCGCAAAGGTTAGCCCTGTTGCTATAAATGAAAGCGTTGGGCGGACGCTTTTGCTTTACGCCGATTTTGAAAATAAGATAAAAATTATCTGCAACTGGTTTCGTTTTTTGACAGACAAAAAGCTAATTTCAAAATGAGTAAATGATAAGGATTGATTGGCAAAAGGTGACTTAAAAAAGTTGTTTTAATTTATTATTTATGTTATAATTTATTTAACTATGGCTAAACGAATTGACAATTTTGAGAACTTGCCCTTAAATGGACTTGCAACATTAAATGCGCAGAACGATGCGCAAGGTAATCTTAAAGGTGATGTTGGGCAAGAGGAGAATGCAAGAATGGCTTACGCCGCAGGCACCAACAATGCAAAGGCTGGCGCTCAAGAGGCGGAGTTTTTTGGCGCAGATTTTAAAGCAACTCCTCTTGCTGAACGTATGCGTCCGCGCTCGCTTGATGAATTTTTGGGGCAAGAGGCAGTTGTAGGCAAAAATTCGGCTATACGCAGGCTGATCCTTGCAGACCGTATGGGCAGTTGTATTTTTTATGGCCCACCAGGGACGGGTAAAACGACGCTTGCGGGGATAATAGCCAGCCAAACGCAAAGCCGTCTTGTTAAACTTAACGCGGTTTCAAGCGGGGTGGCTGACGCAAAGAAGGCGATTGAGGACGCTAAGCGTAACCTTGAACTTTTTGGCAAAAAGACGTATTTTCTTTTAGACGAGTGTCACAGGTGGAGCAAGGCGCAAAGCGACGCTGTTTTGGAAGCAATTGAAAAAGGATATATAGTTTTTATTGGGTCGACCACAGAGAACCCGTTTGTTAGTATGACGCGCGCAATAGTGTCACGGTGTAGGGTGTTTGAGTTTAAGCCGCTAAGCAAGCAAAATGTTTTGACGGCGTTAAACCGAGCTTTAACAGATAAAGAACGCGGGTTTGGCGGCCTTAAAATCGATGTGACCCCCGAGGCGCTTGACTATATCGCCAATGCAAGCAGCGGCGACGTGAGGGTAGCGCTTGGAGCACTTGAAGTTGCGGTAATGTCTACGCCGCTTGAACGGGGCAAAATCAGCGTAACGCTTGAAACCGCCAAAGAGTGTATGCAAGGGCGTGTGCTGTCGTTAGATGACGACGTGTTTTATGACTGCCTCAGT
>USTX01000059.1 GCA_900557655.1 uncultured Eubacteriales bacterium | reverse complement strand
TTTTGAATTTAAGAGCGCTTGACGGGTTTGATGAGGCGCACGAGTTAGGCATCTTCCCTGATTGTGAAAAACTTTCAACCTATGACGCATACTGCAAGTTTTTAACGGGTGATGCTGCGATTTTGGCGGGTACTATGCGAGACGTAATACGTCTTGAAAACAAGGTTTTAACGGGCGCGGTTGAGGATGTGTATTTCGAGGCGCTTGGGCACTTTACGGATATGGTTTGCTTTTTGGGCGCGGATAAATCTAACACCGATAAAGAGCGCGCGGCGGCGAATAAATTTATTGAGTTTGTTTTAAGCGAGGCCGTTCAAAACAAGGTGGCGGGGCTGGGGCTGCTTAGCCCAACTACTTTAAGCGTGTACGAAAGCGGGACGCTTAAAATAATTGAAAAGCAGGCTGAAAATATCGTTCCGCTTAAACTTTTTGGTTAAAACAAAAAATAAACGCGTAAAAAACTTAAAAGCCGCTAAAAGGTTTGGCGGTTTAGGCAAAGTATCTAAAAACAAAAAATTTTCTCAAGATAGGCTTAAAAGATTGAAAATATCGTAAAAATGGGGTAAACTATGGGTGTTACAATTAAAGACTGGGCAAGGGTTATAAGTCCTGCGCGCGTTAAACTATCTGAACCGCTTTCGCGCTACACCACGATGGGGGTTGGCGGCGCGGCTGATTGGCTTGTTTGCCCGAATTCGGTTGCCGAGCTTAGGCGCGTAATAAACTTTGTTTGCGCAAACGGCCTTAACTATTTTGTGCTTGGCGGGGGCAGTAATGTGCTGTTTTCAGATGCGGGGTTTAGGGGAGTGGTTATTTCAACCGAGAACCTTGTTGGCCACGCGCGCGTAAGCGGAACTAAACTTACTATTTTGGCCGGCGAGCGACTTTCACGTGTGCTTCAAATCGCAACAAACAACAACCTTTCTGGGCTTGAATGGGCGGTTGGTATCCCCGCGCGAATTGGGGGAGCAACGGCGTGCAATGCGGGCGCGTTTGGGCATAGTTTAGCGGACGTAGTCGCGGCCGTTTGGGTGTTAAGAGAAAATGAAATCGTTAAACTTAAACCAAGCGAATGCGGCTTTTCGTATCACTCGGCGGAGCTTAATACGGGCGATGTTGTTGTTAAAGTTGAATTTAATCTTGAACGCAAAAGCAAGCCTGAAATTATCGGCCAAATGAAAGAATTTTTTGAGCGGCGAGATAAAACTCAGCCCAAAGAACCGTCTTCTGGGTGCATATTTAAGCGGACTGAAAACTTCCCAGCGGGGTTTCTTATTGACCAGGCGGGGCTTAAAGGCCTTAGCGTTGGCGGCGCACGAGTAAGCGAAATTCACGCAAATTTTATCGTAAACACGGGCGGGGCGACCTGCGCAGACATACTAAAACTGATTGAAATCATTCGCGATGAGGTCAAACTTAAATTCGGCCTTAAACTTACCTTAGAGGTTTTAATCAAAGGAGAAACTGATGACAATAACGGGAGATTATCACACCCATACAATTTACAGCAAATTTAATCACGGAAAAAACACCATCGCAGAGATGGTTGAGGCGGCAAAAGATAAGGGTTTGTCTTTTCTTGCGATAACTGACCACGGCCCAAGACACCTTGCGTTTGGCATACGCCGCAAAAACATTAATAAAGCGCGTGTTGAGATTGACGAAATTAACAAAAAAGGCCAGTTAAAACGCGTGTATCTTGGTATTGAGGCCAACCTTATCGGGCGCGATGGCAAGATTGATTTAACGCAGAAAGAGATTGAAACGCTTGACCTCTTGATCGTTGGCTATCACCGCGGGACGATTAACAACATCATTAAACCGTTTGGCCTTTTCCCTAAAACCAAGGCGCAGATAGAAAGGCAAACACAGGCCTATATAAACTTGGTTAATCGCTATAACGTTGACTTTATCACGCACCTTTGTGAATATATTCAAGTTGATTGTAAGCGGGTGGCGGAGGAGTGCGCCAAAACGGACACGTTGATTGAAATCAATACGCGTCATTTTAGGTTTTCTGACAAGCAGATGCAAGAAATGCTCGAAACACCAGTTAAGTTTATAATAAGCAGCGACGCGCACCGAAAAGACCGCGTGGCACAGGTTGACAATGCCTTGGCGCAAGTTGAAAAATATAACATTCCGCACGAAAGGATAGTCAATTTCGGCGCTGATTACGTTCCAAAAAAATTAAGAAAAAAGGCAGAAAATTAACAAACAAAAGGTAAAGTATGTCATATTCAAATGCTGTTAAAACGGAGATTTTAAGCAAACCGCGTGACACTGACGCGTTATTTTGCATGCTTGCGGGTGAGATTTTGTCAGCGGGGAGTTTGGTGGTTGCTAACAGAAAATTGTCATTTTTGTTAACAAGTGAAAATGTTAAATTTTTAGAGGCGTTTAAAACTCAGCTTCAAACCGCTTTTCAAATTGACAAAAGGGCGCTTAAAATTACGGGGCTTGACGGCGCGAAAACGAAATACGAACTGACGGTTGGTGAGATTGGGGCAGACATTTTGCGTCAACTTGGTATAACGCGGTTTGACAAAAATGGCGAGCTTGAAATAAGTCCAACGCTTGACAGACACCTTATCGTTGACGATAATTGTAAAAAGGCGTTTTTGGCGGGGGCGTTTGTTGGAGCGGGGTCAATTTCAGTCCCTACTGAAGGGAATAAATCGGGGTATCATATGGAATGGGTGTGCACGAATATTGAGCGCGCCGAGGACATTTGTGCTTACCTAGGCGAACTTGACATAATTTCAAAGATGATTGAGCGCGGCACAAGTTTTGTTGTTTATATCAAGGGGAGCGACGCGATAAGTTTGGCGCTTGGCCACCTTGGTGCGGTTGCAAGCATGCTTAACCTTGAAAACAAAAAGGTTGAACGCGCGGTTAGAAATAACATTAACCGCCAAAGCAATTGTGCAAGCGCTAATCTTGACAAAACGGTATCTGCAAGCGTTAAGCAGATGCAGGCGATTGAGCAGATTGACAGCACGCTTGGGATAGATAACCTCCCAGCCAACCTTTATGAGGTGGCGCGGGCAAGGATTAATAACCCCGAGGCGAGCCTAGCGGAACTGTCCGAAATTTTGGGCGGAAACTTGACGCGGGTGGCGGTAAGTTTAAGGCTTAAAAAACTTATTCAAATTGCCAAAGACTTAGGAGAAAATGATGGATAAAAATTTTGTTCACTTACATGTTCACACAGAATATAGCCTGCTTGACGGGTTCGCGCGCATTGGCAAACTTGTTAAAACCTGTAAAGAGATGGGGATGACGGCCGTTGCGATGACGGACCATGGCAATATGTATGGCACCATTCCGTTTTATGACGAGTGCCACGCGCAGGGGATAAAGCCGATACTTGGCTGTGAGTTTTATGTTGCAGAAGATTTGCGCGTAAAACAAGGCAGACAGCGCGCTGACCACCTTATTCTTATTGCTAAAAACCAAGATGGGTTTTATAACCTTTCAAAACTTAACACGATTGGCTTTACTGACGGGTATTATTATGGCAAGGCGCGCATAGACTATCCAACGCTTAAAGAGCACAGCGCGGGGCTAATCTGCACAACGGCGTGCGTTGCGGGCACGGTTTCAAGGCTTATTGCTGAGGGCGATATTAAGGGTGCAGAGGAGCAAGTTTTGTGGTTTAAAGAGGTTTTTGGCGACGACTTTTATATCGAACTTCAAAACCACGGCCTTGATATTGAAAGGCTTGTTAACCCGTATCTAAGGGAGTTTGCGAAAAAATATAACATCAAAAAAATCGCAACCAATGACGTGCATTACATTTATCGTGAGGACGCTGAGGCGCAAGACGTTTTGATGTGCGTGCAGATGGGTAAAACACTTGACGACCCAAATAGATTAAAGTTTGAAAATGACGAGTTTTATCTTAAAAACTATGACGAGATGCTTAAAGCGCTGCCAGATGATGAAGACGCGATTTTAAACACTAACGAGATTGCTGATAAATGCGACGTTGTTTTTGAGTATCTTGATAAAAACCACTATAATTTCCCTGACTATCACGCGCCTGATGGCAAGGATAATCTTGACTATTTTAACGAGCTGCTAGAAGCGGGATTAATCAAGCGCTATGGAACAGTTACTCCTGAAATTCGTGCGCGTATCGAAAAAGAAAAGGACTTGATTATAAACAAGGGCTTTGTTAACTATTTTCTTACCGTTCGCGATTATATTAATGCGGCGCGAGAGATGGGCATACCAGTTGGCCCAGGGCGTGGTTCGGGCGCGGGAAGCGTTGTTGCGTACGCTATTGGCATAACAAGCGTTAACCCGCTTAAATATGACCTGCTTTTTGAGCGATTTTTGCATAACGAGCGTGTTTCTGCGCCAGACTTTGATATTGACTTTTCAGACGATAGGCGTGAAGAAGTTATTGAATACGTTAAACAAAAATATGGGCCAGACCACGTTGCAAAAATCATAACGTTTGGTACGATGGCCGCTAAAAACGCAATAAAAGACGTATGCCGCGTTCTTGGTATGCCTTACAGCGAGGGCGACAAGATTACTAAACTTATGCCAAACACTGTAACCAAGCCGCAGATAATTAAAAAGGTTTTTGGGCTTTATCACGCCAAAGAGGGCGACAAAGATTTTGGCGTTGATTATTCAGTGCCTGAGCTTGTTGAGATGTATCGCGACCCACAGATAAAGCGGCTTGTTGACATTGCAAGCAAGGTTGAAGACGCGCCAAGGCAGACCTCAACCCACGCATGCGGCGTTATTGTTAGCCCATTTAAACTTGGCGACATTATCCCGTTAAGCCGAAATGGCGAGGATATAACCACCCAGTTTGTTGGCGTTGATATGGAGCGTCTTGGCCACATGAAGATGGACTTTTTGGGGCTTAGAAACTTAAACGATATAACAACGGCCATTAAATATATCGAAGAAAATCACGGCGTTCATATTGATTTTGATAAAATGAACTATGATGACCCTGAGGTTTTTAAACTTATCGCAAGCGGTAACACCAAGGCCGTGTTTCAGCTTGAAAGCGGCGGCTTTCAAA
>USTX01000058.1 GCA_900557655.1 uncultured Eubacteriales bacterium | reverse complement strand
AAAGAAGGTTACCTTAACGCGTGCGGCGCAGACGATAAAAAAACGCAAAATGTGGCTGCGTCGGTTGAAATTTTGATGAAAAAATGCAAAAATTACGAATTCCGCACTACCTTGGTTGAAAATTTGGTTACTGAAAAAGACGTAAATTCAATGGCAAATTGGCTGGCTGGCGCACAAAAAATGTACCTACAAAAGTTCGAGGATAAAGGCGGAAATTTAGAAAGCGGCCTAAGCGCTGTAAGCCGCGCAGCCGCGCTTAAATTTAAAGCAATCTTAGAAAAAACAATCCCCGAAGTTCACCTTCGAGGATATGATTAGAGTTAAGTTTAAAGTTGAAATACTACTATTTATTCTCAGTGTTTTTGTTTTACACCCGCGTAAATATATTTACACTCACCAAACCTACGCTTTGCTTCGGCCAGTGTTCGTTGTAAATATATTTACGCTTGCTGCACGCCCTACTCTCCAACTCCGCATTGCTCACGCGCAAGCGTGCTCATCAGGAATTTTAGTTGTTGTATTGCCATATTTTTTAAAGCTAAATATTTTATTTCAATAAATGTTGAATATCAAAATTAATTATCAATATTAAATCTGGGTGCCACTAAGGGTTTCATAAATCTGTGAAAGTGGCACTATTTTTATGCCCATTTTTTCAATTTCGCCAATCGTTTCCGCGATGGCTTTTGCTGTAGGCACGCCGCCCTCGCGCCCAACGTGCCCGATAGCGATGGCATACCCCTTGTCAAGCGCAATTTGTGCGCCCTCGCAAAGAAAACGACAGGCATTTGCATAGCCGCCCTGCCCGTGTGGCTCTAAAAACACGTCGCGCCCAAGGTACGCCATCCCACACTCCGCGCACGCCTCTTGGCACTTGGTTTCGATGTGCGTACGGCTGTCACAAAAGAACTTACCCGCGCTTTTAAGATGGTCAATTATACCCGTCATCAACTCTTTGTTGCGACATACGCCCGACCCGATATGAATGTTCGCGCCCTCCGCCATTGGCAATTCTTCAAACGCGGCGTCAAGTTTCGCACTCGCCGTTTCACAGCTGTCGCCGTTGCCGATAAACGTGGCGCCATACCATTCTCTTGGCAGGCGTACGTGCGACTCCATTGGCATATGCACAATCACCTCGTGCCCCATTTGCTTGGCCCGCGCGGCGTCTTGCTTAGAGTAATCGACGAACGGGATCACGGCGCAGGTAAGCGGCGCTTTAATAGCAAGCATCTCGTCTACGCCCGACCTGTCAAACCCACCAAAATCGTCAATAATAATTGCCATCACCGGAGTTTTAAACAACTTGGCCGTTTCAGCCCCGTCGCCCGCCGCCTTTTCACCGCCCGTCGCCTTGTCTGTCATTGCGAGCGCAGCGTGGCAATCCCCTATTACGTCGCCCGCTGCCTTATCTGTCATTGCGAGCACCCGAAGGCAACTCCCTATTACGTCGCCCGCCGCCCATACGCACATATTTCCCGCATTTATACCCACCGAACCAACCAAAACACCAGTCGCAAATAAAATCATTAAAAAACAAATACAAATCTTTTTCATACCCTTAGTTTTCCTCCCCTGCCCCAAATTTATGCAAAAAGTTAAAATAGCCCTGTTCTTATTTTTACTTTAAGCCCACCCTTATATTTATAACCAGAGCAAGTCCCTTAAAGCCCCAGAAACACAACTAAAAACATCAAACAAGTGTAATTTGTATTGTAACTTATATATAATTTAACATTAAAAAATGGAGAAGTATGCCAACAAAAAGTCAGGTATTGACAAATTAACATACTTATGTTACAATTTTAATAACATCTTTTACTTTTTAAATAAAAATAATTAATATAAAAGGAGAACAAAATGAAAAAAGAGACATTAATGCGCTTTAAACGCGCGACCGCCGCTGGTCTTGTTTCGGCCATTCTTGCACTTGGAACAAGCTGTGGGTTCAAGCCATCTGAGCCAACAAACTCAACCACCCAATCGTCGCAAACCACCCAAGCATCACAAACAACTCAAACCACGCAAACCACCCAAACAACAAGCGTACCTTACGTTGAGGTTGACCCAAAGGTTGACGCAACCGTTATCGGCAAAGAGAACACTCTTTCATTAATCAACCTTTCAAACACCGTGCGCCAGATGATTAATGATGATTCTGCATTCGGTAACAACTTTTCTTACCGCGCCGAAAGCGTGCTTGTTACAGGCATAAGCGTGACTGACTATGTTGAAGAGGAAGAAGAGGCAAACGTTGAGGTTCAACAAGACGAAACTCCTAAAAAATCGCTTGTTACCATCAGTTACACCGCCGACGCGGTTGACAAAACCACCGGCGAAAAGGCAAATATTACCGACTCTATCTCTTACGTTACCCAAAACCAAGAGGTTAATAAACTTAGCAACAAAGCTTTTAGCCTTAGCGAAGTTGACGCCTTTTCAACCGCCCTTATTGAGGCCAACCAAGAAAAGATAGCCGAGGCACAAAAAAGCCAACCTACCACTCCATCGGGCGACACGACGATAAAAACCGACCCCGCCGACGCCATCAAAAGCAGCACAACCGTCGCCGACCAAAACCAACAAAACGATATTGTTCAATATGTTATTGACAATTATTTAAAAGAAGCTTTGCAAAATGCAATCGATTCAAGCCAATACGTTCAAGAGTTAATAGACCTTGGATACAATATCGAAAAAGTACATTTTGTTGGTGACTGCACTGACTTTCATTCTATATTCCGCAGAACGGCTTGTTCTGATGACGCTGTGGCTGGTACCCACCTTGCGCAGGATCATTATTTCTATAGCCTAAGGACTCCTTATTTTTATATATCTTTTGACCATACAGCCTATACTTTTTTCTTCCCGACTTATGAGGATGATGCTGAAAAAGAGCATAAGTTTACATATGCAACCTATACTGGCACTGTAGCCGCTTTTGCTATTGCCTTGGCAAGAAATTCTGAAACAAATGAACTTATCGCAATCAACATACCCGCCAGCGTAGACTTTATTATTCCTGACGATGTTAGAGCAAATCTACTTTCTCAATTAGGGATTAAAGATAATGTTGACTATTTAAATATTCATAAAATTTATGATACGGGTGATGAATTAATTAAAGCCAACGTTGATTTTAAAAAAGTCATAACCCAAATAAAAACAAAAGAAGAGTTAGCAGAAAACGCAATGCTTGTCCTTGACGTATTCACAAACCATGCTGAAAAACATATTTTTCCCCTTTATAACCTTGCTATAGATTATTGCAATATTTATGATATAACAAACCATCCAAGAAAAGACAACTTCCTTGATATTGGTATCCTTAGACATCTTACAAACAACAATAAATATAGCCTTGACTTTACTCAACCTCAGCAAGAAAAAGAATAAATTAAGATAGAAAAAAGTAGCAATTTTTAAATTGCTACTTTTTTGTTGTGCTTATGCAACCAAATCTTTGATTAAATAAGAATAACTTACACCTTTTATAATTATTGTAACCGTCGCGTACTGATCAGTGGACGACGTAGTGTAAGCGATGTTTTTCGTGCCCGCGTTATAATCTTCAGCAAATTTATATACACCACCTTTCTCAAGATGAACTCTACCTTGAACATATCTATATGCCCCAGTGATATCAATATCACAACCACTTACAGCCGTTATGGTGTATCCAGCGCCCAAAACGTCATTAATCCTTATAGCATAATTTATAGAACTGCCAAGATCAATCACGCCAGTTGCGTACGCATTAATAACCCCGCCGTTAGCCGCATTAATAGCATCTGTGACATTCGTGTATGTTCGGTTTCCAACCATAAATACGTCCGTTTCGATAAGTGGTACAGTTGCTGCATAAATGCGATAACGTCCGTCCTGATCAATGCCAACATAATCAAACGACACAACGCCATTGTCAGCAACAGCTAATCGACTGTTAGACGAAGCAAACACGCGTACTACGTAGTTATTTAAATTTGTTTCAGTTGTTTCAAAGTCTATAGTATTAGCAGCTGCCGAAATATCATGCGTTGCACTAAAAATGGTCATTTCATTTTGTAACAGCATAATTTGAAGACTTCCACTAAACGATACTGACGACAGGTTAAAGTTAAGTCTATAAATTATCGGCACTTTTTTCTCGCTCTCTTCATATATACAAAAAAGATTAACCTGTTTTTCTGTTTCATTTAATGAATCACCCATCATATAGTCCGTTCCGGAACCATCTATCTTTGTGTTCCATTTGTATCCTTGATAGAATTTACCATCCAAACCCGTATAGCTATATCGCGAAGCATCAAGATTAACCTTATATGATAACTGTTGACATAAGAATATATATGAACCTTCGTTTGACCCTATTTCTTTTCCATAATAATTTATGCTATACAAATCGCCATAGTCAGCCAGAATTACAACATCTTTAGTTAGCGTTATTGTTGAACCAAGTTCGTATCTTTCATATGTAGCCATATTAAAGAATGCTGTAGGTGCTATAAATCCGTCTGCCTCCAATTTCTCAGCTGTAGGTAGGGTGTATGTTGAAACACTTCCTGTGAAATACTGTGAGAAACTGCCTGCGGCTTGCCCCTTTTTAGTTACCCATACCATAAGTGAGTATTCAGTTGATGGAGGTTCTGGCGGAATACCCGTGTCATAAACACAATAAAGAACTAAATTATCGGTAACGATATCACCTTTGTTATAGCTTACATATTGCGAAAACGGCGCTTCATCCCACCCTTTTCCAACCATCCATCTGCCAGCATAGGAATTATAATAACTAATTTGCGTTGGGTCAACCGATATCTTCCATTCGGTTTTTGTTGCATAATTATACCATCCCAATGATGGATTATAAGCCATATACTCAACAGTATGATTACTATAATGAGTTGAGGTTAACACATATACGGTTTTAGTGTGCTGTGAGTAAGGTTTTCCAGTAACAAAGCCGTCCCAACTGAACCCGCTGATTTGGCCATAGTCGATATTAAAATTAGGTCGCGTTACAATATCCGAAGCACTTTCATATTCTTTC
>USTX01000057.1 GCA_900557655.1 uncultured Eubacteriales bacterium | reverse complement strand
TTTCACCAGATGCACTTTGCTCACTTGCATTGCAAAAAGCAAATCAAAACGACTTTACAGAATTTTTGCAACCACTTTATATCCGCAAATCTCAGGCAGAAGAACAACTGGACAAAAAAAATGAAAATTGAAAAGTTTGACAGTGTTGTTATTGGCGGCGGGCACGCTGGCGTTGAAGCCAGCCTTGCGCTTGCGCGTACGGGTAATAAAACGTGCTTGGTGACATTAACAAAAGACAGTCTTTCATTTATGCCTTGCAACCCGTCAATCGGCGGCACTGCTAAGGGGCACCTTGTTTGCGAGATTGATGCGCTGGGCGGCCAAATGGGATTGTCGGCTGATGCTAATAGTTTACAGATACGTATGCTTAACCTTGGCAAGGGGCCGGCGGTTTACAGTCTTCGCGCGCAGATTGACAAAAACGCGTATCACCGCAATATGCTTAAAATTTGTGAGGCGCAAGAAAATCTTACCATCATTGAGGGTGAGGCTGCTGAAATTAATGAAACAGACGGTCGTGTAAGCGCGGTAAAGTTAACAAGCGGGCAAGTTTTAAATACGCAGTCGGTTATTGTGTGCTGCGGCGTATACCTTAATTCGCGCACCATCACGGGTGAGGTCATAAAGCTTAGCGGCCCGGCGGGTTTTGAACGCGCAACTAAACTCACCCAAAGTCTTGCTAAACTTGGGTTTGAGATTCGCCGATTTAAAACGGGTACTCCGCCACGTCTTGACGGCGACACGATTGATTACAGCAAGTTTGAGGTTCAAAAAGGCGATCGCAACATTCAGTCATTTTCATTTTTAACCAAAAAGACGCCGAAAAATATCTGCGTTTGCCACCTTGGTTACACAACGCTTAAAACCAAAGAAATTATTCTTAAAAATCTTAGCCGCGCGCCAATGTATAACGGAGTTATCAGCAGCACGGGGCCGCGCTATTGCCCATCGATCGAAACCAAGATTGTGCGCTTTGCAGACCACGACCGCCACCAACTTTTCTTAGAGCCCGAAACTCTTGAAACCAACGAGATTTATCTTCAAGGTATGAGCACGTCTATGCCTAGCGACGTCCAAACTGAGATGGTTGAAAGCGTAAACGGTCTTGAACACGCCAAAATCACCAAGTGGGGGTATGCGATTGAGTATGACTGCATCAACCCTCTTAACCTTTACCCTACACTTGAATTTAAAAAGGTCAAAGGGTTGTTTTGTGCGGGGCAGATTAACGGCACAAGCGGCTATGAAGAGGCGGCGGCGCAAGGACTTTTGGCGGGCATAAATGCCAGTCTTTATAACAGGCAAAAATCTCAACTAATTTTAACGCGAGACAACAGCTACCTTGGCGTTTTGGTTGACGACTTAACAACCAAAGGCACCAACGAGCCATACCGAATGATGACCAGCCGCGCCGAATACCGCCTGCTTTTAAGGCAGGATAACGCAGACCTACGCCTTACGCAAATCGGCCGCGACGTTGGCTTGGTTGACGACAATCGTTACAGGGTTTTTACGCACAAACTTAAACAAATCGCGCGCGCCAAGCAGCAGTTAAACACGCGCCTTACGCCAAGTGAAGTCAATGATTTTCTAGCGCGCCACGGCGAAAGCCCTGCCCTTCGCGGGATAACAATTGAAGATCTTTTAAAGCGCAGCAAGATTTCTATTTTTGATATCAAAAAAGAGTTGAATTTATTTCGCGGGTTTTCACGCGATGTTCTTAACCAAGTTGGCATCGACGTTAAATATGCGGGCTATCTTATGCGCGAAAAACAGCTGATTGAACGCAACAAAAAGCTAGACGAAAAGCCAATTCCTGACGACCTTGACTTTATGAATTTGCATGGAATACGTATCGAAGCGCGCCAAAAACTTGCCGAAATTAAACCAAAAACTATCGGCCAGGCCAGCAGGATAAGCGGCGTTAACCCCGCAGACATAACCATTTTGCTGCTCTATTGTAAAAAATAAAACAACCTAAAATTCATCGTAAATATATAAAAATAAGCTAAAACCACCTAAAATGCGTCTCAAACCTAGAAAAAACCTAAGAAAAATTAACTTTTTTTGAGTTTAGTGTTTAAATTGTTTGCCAAAAAGGAAAAATTCAGGTAAAATTAATGTAACAAGCAGGTAATCCCTGCTAAACAAGGAGGTCGCATTTTATGAATAAAAGCGAATTTTTAAGAGCTATCGCTACTGAAACAGGTTCAACAATCAAAGATGCAACTGCTTTCTATGATGCATTCGTTAAAACTGTTAATGTTGCTATGGCAGAAGATGAAAAAATTGCATTGGTTGGTTTCGGTACTTACGAAGCTAAAAAGAAACCAGCAAGAACTTGCACCAACCCTATGACTGGCGCAAAAGTTAAAGTTGCTGCTTGCAAAGTTCCTGTTTTCAAATTCGGCAAAGCATTCAAAGACGCTTTAAACTAGTTTAAACAGACCAAAAAATAGGCTTAATCATAAGCCTATTTTTATTTTGCTTTTTACTAGATTTTTATTTATCCAATTATGTTAATTTTTATTTAGATATTTTCAGGTAAAATCTTAATTTTGTTTATTTTTATTAAGTTAATTATTTTAATCAATTATTTTGTTATCAACGGCTGCGCGAACGCGACTTGCGTGCTCGGCTAAGATTGCCCAAATAATTGTTGCAAGTTGCAAAGGTATACCAATTAAAAATATAAGCCAAATATTATATTTTATTGCGCCGATATAAATGGTAGCAAGCACTGACCAAATCAACAGTGAAATTATAGTAAAAGTTATCCATTTTTTACCCCAAATACAATTTAATACAAGCATAACAATAAGCGTTACCGGCACGGCGATGATAAAGCAAAACCACGCCCCTTTTACGCCCACAAGTTCAAGCACAACAAAAGTTATCGTTGCGATTATCCAAACCACTATGCTTGCAAGGATGGTGATTAGAGTTGATGACAGACTTATATGTTTAGTCAGTCGTATCATCCTTGGGTTTTGTTTGTTAAGCAAAAAATCAACTTTAACACCAAACATATCGGCAATTTGTTTTAAAACGACAACATCTGGGATGCTTTCGCCTCGCTCCCACTTGCTTACGGCCTTATCACTGTAATTAAGTTTTTCGGCCAGTTCAAGTTGCGTCAGTCCTGCCTTTTTTCGCAGATTTGAAATATTTTCTGCTATCACGTTATTCAAGTTTTCCATACAATAATTATAGCGCTTAAAAATTAAATTTGCAAGCATTTTTGTTAGTATTTCTGGGCAGGTCTACTGTAAGTAGAGTTGATTTTACACAACTCTACTTTAAAAAATTTAACAGTAGCGCAAAATGATGCCATTTAGGTAGTCAACCACCACGCCAGTGAGTATACTAACAATGAAAACCAAACGGGCAATCTTTATTTGCCCTGCTGCGCAAATTAAAAAATTCTAAGCGCATAAGCATTCTGGTTTTTAATTTAAATAATAAGAGGGAATTTATGAAAATAATTATTACCGCAGAGTCTACCATTGACTGCCCACAAGAACTTTTAAATCAATATAATATTAAAACCGTGCCATTCACTATTATCCTTGGCGAAAAAGAATATTTTGACGGCATAATAACCAACGAGGACGTGTTTGCGTTCGTTAAGCAAAACAAGGTGTTGCCTAAAACCAGCGCCATCAACTATGACCAATACAAGGCCTTTTTTGAACGCGTTTTAAAGGAAGAGGATGCCGACGCCATCATTCACTTTTCGATTTCAAGTGGGTTCAGCAGCGCTATCAACAACGCCAAAGAAGCCGCAAAAGACGTCGGAGGCGTGTATATTGTTAACTCGCTGTCGCTGTCAACAGGCATCGCCCTTCAAGCCATCAAAGCAAGTGAAATGGCCGCTAGCGGCGCAACCGTAGACGAGATTTTGGCCGAGATGGAAACGACCGTTAAAAACACGCAAGCAAGCTTCGTGCTTGACAGGCTTGACTATATGTATAAGGGCGGCAGATGCTCAGCCATCACGCTTTTGGGTGCCAACCTTTTGTCGCTTAAACCACAGTTGTCGGTAGCCGATGGATCGCTTCGCGTCAATAAAAAATACCTTGGCAAGCTTGACAAAGTCATCAAAAAATATTGCGCGGATATAATTGCAGCCTCGGGAGAAGTTGACACCAAGCACGCCTTTATCACTTACACCACCGCCACCGACGAGATGGTAAGCGTTGCGCGCGCCGCTTTAACCGAACGCGGCTTTGAAAACATTCACGAAACCCGCGCAGGTTGCACAGTGTCAAGCCACTGCGGCCCATACACGTTTGGCATACTTTTTATAAGGAAGTAACGAAATGGAAATAAACAAAAACACCAAAATCACGGTTTTTGGCGACTCGATAACCAAGGGCGTTGTCACCAGCAAGGGGAGACGACAGGTGGCTGAGTGCCCCGCCGTTAGCATTATTGAAAACGCGCTTGGCGTAAAGATAACTAACCATTCTACCTTTGGTCAAACCCTTTCACGCCTCGTGTCTCGCGGGGATATTGATAAATTTTTAAACGACCTTAACCCCGCTGATGACAATGTTGTGATCTTAAGCCTTGGCGGAAACGATAGCGACTATGATTGGCCAACCGTTGCCAAAAACCCCAAATTTGACCATCAGCCAAAAACACCACCAAAAGAGTTTGAACGCCTTTTGCTTAATACTATTGACAGGCTGCAAGCAGCCGGAGTGCGCGTGTGCTTAACCTCTATCGCCCCGATCGACAGTAAGCGCTTTTTTGACGGGATTATTTCAAAACAGGCCGACCCAAACCGAATACTTACCTTTTTACATGGCGACATTGAGAACCTTTATCGCCATCAAGAGTATTTTAATTCAATCGTCATCAAGTGTGCGCAGGCCAAAAAATGCTCTTTTATCGACATCCGCAGCAAACTGTTATACTGCCGCAACTATCTTGACTTTTATTGTGACGACGGTATCCACCCAAACGAACTTGGTCAACGAAAAATCGCCGAAATAATTTTAAAGCAATTAAAAATTAAGTAGTTAAATATTGCATAACATAACGAAAGAT
>USTX01000056.1 GCA_900557655.1 uncultured Eubacteriales bacterium | reverse complement strand
GGTCTACGGAACCAAAGGTCGGGAGTTCGAATCTCTTTGGGCACACCAAACAGCAAAAAAGGTCTTCATTTTGAAGGCCTTTTTTGTTGTAATGAAATTTGCTCTTGCGAGCAAATGATATTGCTGGTGCAATGATATTCGCGTTGCGATTGATTTCGCTGGCGCAGTGCGAATTAGATAAAATGTGTGTGATTAATGTAATGGGGGTTCGGGCTTGGGTGTGCTGGCAGTACTCGTTACGGCTTTCAAGTGGCAATGCGAAGAAACTTGCTTTACAAATAAGAAACCGACAGTGAGGCATGAAAATGACTATTTAGACAGGGGTGGATGGTGTGCGCCGCGAGAGGCAAGTTTTTAACAAAAACTGAGAAAATGTTAATAAGTTTATAGGAAATATGGGTAAAAATTAATCATTTTGCGTGTTTTTAACCATATTTTGCCCGTTTTAAAGTAAAAATGCGTTAAAAACGCCAATTTTGGTTAAAAAATTTAAAAATAGTGCGTTTATTTATCAAAATCTGGTTAAAATTGCGCTTTTTAGTTGTTAACAATAATGGCAAAATCGTGTGATTTTTTGTAAAAAATATGCGATTTTTGCCGTTTTTTGTTTGCCTTAAAATTGTATATATATTATAATATATCTGTGAGTAAAAGTGATTGGTTGATCACAAACTAATGGCAACAAGTCAACATGTCTTGCTTAAACAAGCATAAACGTTTTTAAGGCGTTAAGACAAAAAGGTGCCAAACTCACACGCAATTGATTTAAGGACGGTAAAACAATTTTATGGGAAACCTAACTGTAAGTTCTAAATTGAAAAACAAAAAGTCGAAAAGCTTAGGCCTTTGGCTTAAACTTTTGTTGTGCCAGTTTGTTGTTATGCTTGCGCTTATCCCAAACACGTTCGCGATTTTCATGGACAATGTTTGGATTGATGGTAAGCAGACTTCCATTAACTGGTGCTTTAATTCTGACAAACTTATCCGCGCGAATGGTAATGGCGAGAGTGGTGCCGAGACCACGCTGGGGTGGACGGGTGAACAAGACTTTACCTATACCTTTACAGTAAGCGGCGTTGAGAACGGCGTTTCAACAGACATCGATATTGACTATGTTGTTTCGGCGATTTTAAAAGCCGACGGTTCACTTCCTGCCGGCGTTACGGTTTCGGTTGATTCGTACAGTGGCAAGATAACCAAAAACACCACTGAAACCAAAACGCACACTGTTACGCTTTCATACACGGGAACAGAGCCTTTAAGGGATGTTAAGTTTGACTTGGTTATTTCGGCAACCACCGCAAACAATGCAAGCAACCCAGTTAAGGATACTCTTAAAGCAACCTATCACATAGAGGCGCCAGCCCTTGTTGAATACAGCGTGCAAGACAAAGCAGGCAACTCTAACGTTGAGGTTCAAATTCAAACCCACACGTCAACCACGGGTTATATTAACTTTGCTTGGACGTTTGACGCGGGTCTTGTTACGCCAGTTATCACTGACGCATATCGTTATGCCCGCGTTTCAGGCAACACGATGATTTTGACGCTTGAAAGCAACAAAAACTATTCGCTTAAATTTGAAAAGGCGGATTCAAACGCTGACTATTCATCGGGCACCACGGCGGGCTCTTGTGCATGGCAAGAAGAGGCGTACCTTGTTACCTTTGATGGCAATAAGGGCAAGGGCATTGAAGACCCTAAGATTTTGGGGATTTCACCTGTTGACGGTGTTTACACCACGGCGTACGTAAGCGGCCGAAACATTGATATGCTTCCAACTGCAAAGCGCAATAATTATACCTTTTTAGGTTGGTTTAACGCGGCCGAAAATGGCAACCAAATCAAGGCTGGTGACGCGTTTAGCGCAACCGATAACGGCACGGTTTGGTACGCGCAGTGGCAGCCAAACGCCGTTAAGGTTACGTTTGATGGCAACACGGCAGCCGAAAGCAGTACATGGACGCTTGGCGAGAAAGCGCTTGGCGATTATTTCAATGGCGTAGGCACGGGCTCGTCAATTTTTGCATACGCGCGAATTAACTATAAATTCGGTCTTCTTTCAAAAACACAAGACGGCGAGTTTGTTGACGTTGGCGCGCTTCCAACCGCAACTAAAACGGGTTATTCATTAAGCGGATGGGCAGTAAAGACAGCGCCAACCAGTGGGTCAGCCTCTATCGGCAGCAATGGTTTTACGTTAGTATTGGCTGCGAAAACGGCGGGTAACATTACCCTGACGGCGCAGTGGACGGCGAATGAGTACACCATTAAGTTTGATAAGAATAATGCAAGCGCAACGGGCTCGATGGCAAACTTAACTAAAACCTATGGCACGGCACTTGCGCTGACGGCTAATGGGTTCTCGCTTACGGGCTATACGTTTAAGGGCTGGAACACGGATAAAGATGCGGTTTCAGCAACCTATGCGGATAAGGCAACGCTTGGCGCGACAGAGCTTTATAACAACGGTGCGGGCGCAACCCTTTATGCGATATGGCAACTTAACACATTTACCATAACGTTTAAAGACGGCAGCACAACGCTTAAAACGCAAGACGTTGCTTATGGCAACACGTATGACTTTTATGCGTACAGCAAGGCGGGCTACCTGTTTAAGGGCTGGACGAGCACGCAGGGCGGAGCAACCGCAACATGGACAAGCGGAACAAAAACCTGCACGGGCGCGCAAATCTGGTACGCCGTAACCGAAGTGATTACGTACACAATTACGTATGACCCAAATGGCGGAATTCTGCCAAACGGTCTGGCAACGTCTTACACGATAATGCCAGCAAACGGCGGCGGGTTCTCGCTTCCTAACGCAACAAGAGCGGGCTGGACGTTTGCGGGCTGGACGATTGCGTGGACGCCTAACAGTAGCAGGGCGCATTCGTCAACCTTGCCAACCTATGACAGCGATATGCAAGAGCTTAACTTTGTTGGCAACACCTATGGTGACCTCACCATCACGGCGAACTGGGGTTCATCGGGAATTTGGGTACAGTCTACTGTTTACAGTGGGAATCCAAGTTCACTTCCTGATGACGGCAGTCGCCCAGACCTTGATCCAAATGGTCGAAGCTTTGATGCAAATCAACTTAAAGAGGCACTGGAATACGCAGCAACACTTTCAAGCGCAAGCGTAATTATGCTTGAAAACGCAACAGCAAGCGATATTATCAACCTTAACAGTGGTAGCATAACGCTTTATAGTGGCCACGTTGTTGGAGATCCTCAATTTACGGCTACTTTAAAAAATGCTGGAACACCAACAAGCCAAACAATGAACATAACAGATAATGTTACGTTTACATTAAAAAGTGGCGCGATAAGGTTTGACTCAACGCAAACTGGCAGAGGCATTTTTGTTTGGGATAACGCTCACTTTAATGTTAATGGTGGTTCGATTGAATACTTAACTGCAAGCACAGCAACTCCTCTTATATGCGGCAGCCAGTTGGCACATATAACAATCACCGGTGGTACTATCAAATGCAATCAACAAGTTATCTATCGTGGTATTGTTAATATTTCGGGCGGTGAAATTCTTTCAGTTGATGCCGAAGCAATTTTTGCAAACCAAAGTTCGGGGATTATAACAATAACGGGCGGCACGATAACAAGCCAAACCACGGTTAGTTGTTACACTATAACGGCAGTGAGTGGCTGTGGAAATGCTGTTATAAGCGGCGGTCGACACGCCATCTATGCATCGTGCACCGTTAATATAACTGGCGGTACCATCACTGGAGCACGTCGTAACTTGCTTAATATTGCTGGCGGGCAGACAACTATTTCAGGTGGTAACTTTGTTTTTAATACAACAGCGTCTCCTGAAGCAGGTGCTTATTTTGGAATACTTGCTGGTGGGTCAACCACAAATGTTGTCATTAATGCTGGCACTAAAATCTCTTCAACATCAAGCGCCTTTTATGCAATTGCTGCTACAAATGGTGCTGTTATAACTATTAATGATGTGGAAATCAACTGTGCTTATGGCCTTTGGTCTTATAAAAGCAATACGACAGGGACAATCAAGATGCTTGGTGGCGTTATAGAATGTACCGATTACGGCGCAGCTTCTAGGGGTGGTTCTGTCCTTGAAATGAGCGGCGGTACAATTACAGCTACTACTGCTGTTGCAGTTCAAGCAGACTCAACGTTTAAGATGACGGGGGGATATATTAATTCGACAACAACGGGCATTGACGCAAAAGGCAATATTGAACTTCTTGGCGGTAAGATAACGGCACCAAACCCTATTGCGATTTATAACACTGTAACGGTTAGACTTGGCGCAGTTGAAATTGAATCAACTTCTACTAATGCTGTTAAAGTTGCCATAAATGCGCTTGAAAGTGCAGTTCCAACAATTAAGATTGTTGATAAAAACTTTAAGATAAGCCAAGGCGAAATCAAGATGAACAATGTTAATATTTTGGTTCTTGATTTCACTGAACTTACTGAAACGCTTGTGAACGCGGTTCCTATCTGGACGACAGCTGCGGTAGGAGCGGGCACAATTATTGCAACATTTGCAAGCAATGCGCTTGCTGAGGCCAACATCGGTAAGCTTGCGGTAAGAAGCACTAACTCGGGTATGGCGCCATACGTAGACGGCGTTAACGTCAAACTTGGCGCAGGTTATAGCATTTATGACGACTCGGGTACAGCGATAACAAGTTATGCAATGAGCGGTAGTGCGCAAACCATAACTCTTCCAACGCAAGCGAAGGCGGGTTATGCGTTTAATGGCTGGACAGTAAAAGCGGCGCCAACGTCGGGCACGGCGATTGGGGCGGACGGCGTAACGCTTACGCTAAGCGCAAACACGTCGGGCAATATCACGGTTAAAGCCACATTCAGCCTTAGCACGTATGAGATAACGTATGCGCCAGATGGCGGTACGCTTTCGGGCACTTCGCCACAAACATATACGGTTGAATCGGACAACTTTAATCTTCTTACGGCGTCGCGCACGGGATACACGTTTAGCAAGTGGAAGGTGACAGAGGCGGCTGGTAATTGGACGCTTGGCAGCGAATTGGCGGGCGGCG